>DATCRO010000582.1:0-9291 GCA_036569025.1 Burkholderiaceae bacterium | reverse complement strand
CAACTGCGCCGTCAGTGCCCTGGTCGACGCCCGGGCCCGCGTGGTCTGGTGCTGCATGCCGAGGTTCGACAGTACACCGGTCTTCGACGCGTTGATGCAGTCGGCAAACGGTGTACCCGAGTCCGGCGCCATGGCTTTGGAAATCGAAGGCCTCGCTCGCAGCGAGCAGTCCTATGATCATGGCACGGCCATCTTACGCACCCGCTTGTGGGATGGACAAGGCCAGTGCGTCGAGGTGGTCGATTTCGCGCCGCGCTTCATCACGCGCGACCGCGTGTTCCGCCCGGCGCAGCTCGTCCGGCGCATCCGGCCGTTAGCCGGGCGGCCGCGCGTGCGCGTCACGGTTCGGCCGCATGGCGGCTGGGGCGCGGAGCCGCCGCAGGTCACTCGCGGCAGCCACCACGTGCGCTTCGTCATGCCCGAGATCACCGTCCGGCTGAATACCAGCGTGCCTATCACCTACCTGATGGACGGCACCTGGTTCGCGCTCGATCGCGAGATGAGCCTGTTCCTGGGCCCCGACGAGACCATGGCCGGCGGCATCGACGAGACCGCGCGCGAGTTCGAGGACCAGACCTCGCTGCAGTGGCGCCACTGGACGCATCGCCTGGCGCTGCCGCTCGAGTACCAGGACGCCGTCATCCGCGCGGCCATCACGCTCAAGCTGTGCCAGTACGAGGAGACGGGCGCGATCGTCGCTGCCATGACGACCAGCCTGCCCGAGGCGCCGCACAGCGGGCGCAACTGGGACTACCGCTTCTGCTGGCTGCGCGATGCCTTCTTCGTGGTGCGCGCGCTCAACGGGCTGTCCGAGGTCGGCACGATGGAAAAATACCTCGGCTGGCTGACCAACGTGCTGCACAAGGAGGCCGGCTCGGGCCACGTGCAGCCGCTGTACGGCATCGGCCTGGAGCGCGAGCTGGCCGAGGCCGTCGTGCCGCACGCGAGCGGCTACCGCGGCATGGGACCGGTGCGCATCGGCAACCAGGCGCACGAGCACTTCCAGCACGACACCTACGGCAACATCATCCTCGCCTCGGCGCAGTCGTTCCACGACCATCGCCTGTTCCGCCGCGGCGATGCGTCCGACTTCGCCGCGCTCGAGACGATGGGCGAGCAGGCCTGGCGGCTGCACGACCAGCCCGACGCCGGCATCTGGGAGTTGCGCACGCGCGCCCGCATCCACACGTCGTCGTCGCTGATGTGCTGGGCCGCGTGCGACCGGCTCGCGCACATCGCGCGCCGCGTGGGCATGCCGGACCGCGCGGCGTTCTGGCGCGAGCGCGCCGACGTCATCCGCGCCAAGATCCTGCAGTTCGCCTGGAACGACAAGCGCCAGGCCTACGTCGAGAGCTTCGGCGGCAGCGAGCTCGACGCCAGCGTGCTGTTGATGGGCGAGGTGGGCTTCCTGCCGCCCAACGACCCGCGCTTCATCAGCACCGTCGAGGCGATGGAATGCACGCTGTGCGACGGCCACTTCATGCGCCGCTACGAGGCCGCCGACGACTTCGGCCGCCCCGAGACGACGTTCAACATCTGCTCGTTCTGGCGCGTCGACGCGCTGGCGCGCATCGGCCGCCGCGACGAGGCGCGCGAGGCCTTCGAGGCGCTGCTGTCACGCCGCAACCCGATGGGCATCCTCAGCGAGGACATGAACCCCGACACCGGCGAGCTGTGGGGCAACTTCCCGCAGACCTATTCGATGGTGGGCATCATCCATGGCGCGCTGCGGCTCTCGGCGCCGTGGGACTCGGTCGTGTGACCGGCCGCCGCCTCGCGCTCCGCGACGGGTCGTCGTCGCGGGCGTGCGCGAGCGGGCGGCCGCCGTCCCGGCCTATTGGTCGAGACGGATCGCCTGCGCGTAGGCGTCCTGGTTCGGCGAGGTCACGCCAGGGTGTCCGCGGAAGTCCGTCCAGGACGGATGGAACACGCGGTCCCGGCCCATGGCCGCGGCCGTGTAGTCGCCGATGAACACGCCCTGCAGGACGGTGCCGGTGACGGCGCCGATGGCGACGAACTGCCCCTGCGGGTTGGCTGTCTGGCTCGTGATCCGAGTCATGCCGGCGCCTCCGAATCGCCCGTCGTCCGCCTGCGCATAGGCGAAGTCCAGACCGATGCCGTTGGGGTCGTACCGGCGCGTGTAGAAGCTCACCGCCGCCTGGCCCCCGTAGGCGGCGATGGCGGGGTAGAACTCGTCCGCGCCGGAGCCCACCGTCTGCACGCCGGACCAGCGACGGCCGTCGCGCGACGAAACCACGAGCACGTCGCCATTGGTCCTGATCGAGTTGCCGTTCGCGTCGTAGCGCCCATGGCGATCGTCGGCCCAGGTGACGTACAGCGCGTTGGTCGCGCGGTCGATCGCCATTTGCGGGTAGCTGTTCATCCGGAAGTTCTCGCCGGTCAGCGTGGAACGGCCGACGTCCGGGTTGTAGGGGAAGTCGTAGTCGACCGCCACGGCGGCATTGGTGAAGGTCTGGCCGCCGTCGGTCGATGTCGCCACGACCACCTCGTCGTGGTCGCTCGGCTGGTCGCAGTTCAGCGTGGCGCAAATGGCGGCCTCGTAGGCGATGTAGAGCGTGCCGTCGTTCCCGACCTGCGGGATGGAACCCTGCGAATAGGGCGTCAGGCCGCCCGGGGTGAACGAGTTCGCGGGGTTCACGAAGGCCGGCGCCGACCAGGTCTGCCCGCCGTCATCGGAGCGCGAGACGCTGATCGGGCTGCCGTCCGCCTGGAACGACGTCCAGGTGACGTAGACCGCGCCGCTTCGCGGATCGACGGCGATCCATTCCTTGTCGTTGAAGATGCCGGTGGCCACCGGGTTGCCGCTGCCGTCGACGCCGTCCACATGGACGATGGACGGCTCGCCCCAGGTCAGGCCGCCGTCGTGCGAGGCGCTGACGACGATGCCGCTGGCGTCGTTGAGCCGGCTGAACACGAGGTTGGCGTAGTAAACCGTGCCGTCGTTGCCGAACGCGACGGCCGGGTCGCCCGCGGAATCCATGTCGGACAGCGCACCGGTCGCGCCGGTCTGGAAAGTCAGGTGCGGGAGCTGGACGTCGCGCCAGGTGCGGCCGCCGTCGAACGTCGTGTAGGCCCAGCCCGAGCCGTCGTTGCGGCCTTCGCGGCTGTTGAAGATCCTGTAGTCGTTGGTGCCGCCGACGAGATTGTTCGGGTTGCGCGGGTTCACCGCGATCGTCGTCTCGTTCTGCGCGGCGTTGCAGCCCGTCTGCGTGCCGGCGCTGACGATCGTGTCGCCGTTGATCTGATCGACGTTCTGGCCCGTCGGGTGGTAGACGTTGAGCTGGCCGATGGTCGACTGGCACAGGGCCGAGATCGACGGATCCAGCGAGACCGCCGTATCGTCGTCGCCGGGATCGCCGGCGGGCGCGAGCAGCGCGTTGTGGCGCGTCACGTGGCGCGCAAGGGGCTGCGCATGGGCCATGCGCGCCGACCGCTCCGGCCCGTCGCCGGCATGGACCTGGACGCTCGTGAAGGCTGACACAGCGAGTGCGATCGCCGACAGGGCAAGGTTGGCGTTGGTTTTCATCAGCTCGACTCCTCCGCGGACATGGGGACGTCATGGCTGGGCTTGGCAATGCCGACCGGCGAGCCGGGCCCTGGCGCACGACGCTCGAATGGAACGGCATGCCACGCAGGCGATGCGCTCCGGCTGGAACCGGCATTCTGGGAGCGCGCTCCCGCCGCGACACGCGGGAAGGGGCCGAGAGTCTAGGGGGTGGGCGGCCCCCCGGGTCGATGCCGGACAGCATGACGATCCACGTGCCCCGCGCGGCAGCCGGGAGCGCCCCCCGCGTTTGAGCAGACCGCTAGGGATTCAACGCAGGCGAGCGCACGCCAACACTGGACCGGCCGAGCAACATCGCCGGCATCCCAGGGCGGCCCCGTTGCGCGATCTCTCCAGAGGGATCGGCATGGCTGCGATCGTCCTGAAAAAAGGAGTCCACCATGGCCGACAACACCCCTGCCCCCTCGCCGCTCGACCCCACCATCGGCACGACGCCCGTCGCGCTGCCCACGCAGGACGCGTGCTGCCAGAGCCCGTGCGATCCTGCGTGGCGCACCAAGTCGACGTGCACCACGTTCAACGAGACGCGCACCGTCATCCTGCTGCTGGGCGTCGAGGACACCGTCGCCGTGCTCGCACGCGGCCGCATCGTCATCAACGTCACGTACGCGCACACGATGTGCCTGGTCGGCAAGCAGCATGGCGGCCTCGCGTACACGCTGACCCTGCTGCCCGGCGAGAAGATGAACCTGTACCAGAGCGACCGCTACCGCCGCACCACCTCGGAGACGGAGCGCTTCTCCGTTCAGACCACCTTCGCGCAGTTCGTCTCGGCACTGCACCAGCAGGCCAGCAGCCAGGACACCAGCGCCCTGCAGCAGGTGTTGAACAGCCAGACATCGAGCACCAGCGTGGGCGCGAGCGGCGGCATCAACCTGGGCCTGTTCAGCCTGGGCGGCAGCGCCGGCACCAGCTCGAAGTCGAGCTCGTCGTCGATCCACTCGCTGGCCACGCAGACCGCCTCGAGCGAGTTCGTCTCGGTGGCGCAGCAGGCCTCGCAGTACACCGACCTGCAGCGCTCGATCACCATCAGCAGCTTCGAGGACTCCGAGAGCGTGTCCACCACGCAGCGCACGCTGGTCAACAACAACCGCTGCTATGCCGTGACCTACTTCGTGCGCAAGGTCGTCGACGTCTACCAGAGCGCGACGCGCGTGGTGGCGGTCACGTTCCAGGTCAGCGAAGGCAACTTCGTCTCGGCGGTGCTGACGCCCGCGGAGATCGGGCAGCTGCCGGCGGCGCTGCGGCCGGCCGTCGAGGCCATCGTCAAGCAGTTGCCGCCCGTGGGCGAGGCCAGCCAGCATCCGACGCTCGTCACGGTGCCCACCGACGGCGTCGTCTACGACCCCGAGCTCGCGCATTGCTGCGCGCAGGATCCCGAACTGGAGCAGGCGGAACGCATCCGGCTGGAGCGCGAGCAGGCCGAGGCACAGCGGATCGGGCTCGAGGTGCAGCTGATGGCGCTCGAGGTGCAACGGCGGCAGGCGTTGCTGGCTGCCGGGACGCTGACGCCGTTCGAGCCGGCGCCGCCGGAGGCCTGACGACGCGGGGGTCAGCGTGGGGGTCAGGTCTTGATTCTTGCGGGGTCAGGTCTTGAACGTTGCGGGGTCAGGTCTTGAATCGTGCAGTCGAGTTGCATGCGGGCTGCCTGTCTGCCTGCGGTGCTGGCATTTCGCCGGCCGCCGAAGCGCCAGCACCGCAGGCACGAGGCGCCCGGATCCTTGGGACTGCACGATTCAAGACCTGACCCCGCAAGAATCAAGACCTGACCCTGTGTCCGCTGTGTCCGCTGGCCGCCACCAAAATCGGCACGCCCGCCGCACGGGTGACGAGGATGCGCCTCGCCCTGCCGACCTCAACGCTCACGCAGCACCAGCCAGCGCATGCACCGCCGCCGCATTGATCTGCCGGATGAGCGCCCCGTGGTCCGGCAGGTCCGCCAGCGCACGGTCGGCGAAGCGGCGGATCTTGGCGAACAGGCGCTCGGCCTCGTCGACCTGGGTGAAGTCGGCGCGCGCGGCCGCCATGTCGGTGCGATACCCCATGCCGTACAGGATGTACTGGTAGTTGAAGAACGCGAAGGTCTCGGTGTCCAGCAGGAAGTCGTAGCGCCCGGGCGGCCGGTACTTCCACTGCTCGAGGAACTCGGCCAGCTGTTCCGGGATGGACGCCAGCGCCGCGTTGTCGCGCCAGAACGGCTCGTCGCGCCGGCTGACGCAGTAGTGCAGCTTCAGGAAGTTGACGATGTTCTCGAAGCGCGCGTTCATCAGCTCGTTGAAGCGGCGCGCGGGCGCCTCGATCGGCCCGCCGTGCGGGAACATCTCGGCGATCATGCCGACCGCCGCCTCGATCAGCACCAGGCCCGTGGCCTCCAGCGGCTCGAGGAAGCCCGCCGACAGGCCGACCGCCACGCAGTTGCGCACCCACTGCTTCTGGCGCCAGCCGCCGGTGAACGGGATGCGGCGCGTGGCCATGTCCTCGTGGCCGGGGCCGACGTAGTCGCGCAGGATCTGCGCGGCGCGGTCGTCCGTCATGTGGTCGCTGGAGTAGACGCAGCCGATGCCGCGCGAGCCGTTCAGGCCGATCTCCCACGTCCAGCCGGCCTCGTGCGCGGTGGCGATCGTGCAGCTCTCCATCGCCGCGTCGGCGCGCCCGGTCGGCAGCTTGCACGTGAGCGCGCGGTCGGCGAACAGGTGGTTGCGCACCGAGTGGAACGCGGCGCCCGGGGCCTGGCCGATCAGCTCGGCGCGAAAGCCCGTGCAGTCCACATACAGGTCGGCCTGGAAGCGCCCGTGCTGCAGCGTGTCGACGTGCGCGATCGCGCCGCGCTCGTCGCGGGTGACGGCCGACAGCGTCGCCTCGACGTGCTGCACGCCCAGCTCGCGCGCCCGCGCGGCCAGCAGCCGCGCGAGCTTGAGCGCGTCGAAGTGATAGGCGTAGTTCAACGGCCCGGCGTACGCGGCCTCGTGCGCGCGCTTGGGCGCGCGCTGCGCGGCGGCCACGCGGGCCTGCAGCGTCACCGCCTGCGCGAATGGCGGGCGCGTCGCCTCGTCCTGCAACAGCCAGTACGGCACCAGGCTCGTGCCTTCGGTGTAGAACGGCGCCTCGAACGGATGCAGGAACTCCTGGCCGGGCAGCGCCCAGTCGACGAAGCGGATGCCCTGCTTGAACGTGGCGGCCGTCTCGCGGATGAAGCGGCGCTCGTCGATGCCCAGGAACTGCAGCGTCGCGCGGATCGTGGGGAACGTGCCTTCGCCGACGCCGATCGGGCCGATGTCGGGCGACTCCAGCACCGTCACCTCGAGGTGGCTGCGCTCCGACAGCACGAGATGGCGTGCGAGGTAGGCCGCCGTCAGCCAGCCGGCGGTGCCGCCGCCCACGATGAGGATGCGGCGCTTATGGGTGCGTCCTTGCGCGTCCACGCGTCACGCCCTCACGTACAGGTTCTTGAGCCACTGGTGGCCGGCCTGCGTGGCCTGGCCCCAGTCCTCCTCGTCCTCGGCCGCCGGCTGCACCGGCACGCCCGACGGGTTGAGCAGCTTGACGCGCCCGGCGCGGAACGCGGCCACCTTGCGCGTGACCAGCGTCAGGCCGTGCTCCAGCGCCGTGGCGGCCAGCAGGCCGTCGCGCGTGTTGGCGTACGGCAGCTGCGCGCGCCGGCGCACGATGGCGGCGTCGACGGGCAGGATGCGCCCGTCGAAGGCGGCCATCACGTGGTTGTCGATCCACTGCCGAACGACCAGCCCCGCCGCGCGATCCTTGCGCCCGAGCCGCGCCGCGGCGCTCTCGATCTCCAGCAGGTTCAGCGCCGAGATGAACAGCTTCTGGCGCGCGATGCCGGCCGCCCACGCGGCCAGTCCCGGGTCGGACTGCCCGGCCCGGGCCTTGCGCAGCTCCAGCACCACGCCGGTGTCCAGCAGGAACATCACTCGATCCTTTCGCGGTGATCCCAGGCGCCGTCGGACAGGTCGCCGGACTCGAGCTCCACCGGCTCGGGCATCGCCAGGATCTCCAGGATGTTCTCGCTCTCGCCGGAGAAGCGGCGGAAGTCCGCGATGCTCATCAGCACGTGGGTGGGCTGGCCGCGGTCGGTGATCAGCACCGGCTCGATGCGCGCCGCGCGCTTGGCCTGGCTGACGTCGCGGTTGAACTCGCGGCTCGTGAGAAGCTTCATGGCGGCGTCCCGCTTGTACCTACGTGCCTTCATCATATCAATCCCAGGTAGGTACATCCGCGCAAATCGGTCAGTCCGGCTCGACAACGCATGGCATGCTGGCAAAGTATTCCATCAAGGGATGAAATCGCTTTCATTCTGGTGACCGACGAATCGAGAAGAGAGGGCTTCCCATGGACAATCCCGGCCTGCTGGACATCGCACGCGACGTGTTCGCCGCCCACGGCCCCGTGGTCGCGGGCGCGAAGACGTACGCGCCGAGCGACTTCAGCGTGCACTTCTTCCTGCAGCTGGCCTTCATCCTGGTGGCCTGCCGCCTGGTCGGCTGGCTGGGCCGCAAGCTGCTGGGACAGCCGCAGGTGGTGGGCGAGATGATCGCGGGCGTGCTGCTCGGGCCCTCGTTGCTGGGCCTGTTCTTCCCCGACCTGCAGGCGACGGTGTTCCCCAGGGAGACGCGCAACGTGCTGTACGCCGGCGCGCAGCTGGGCGTGGGCCTGTACATGTTCCTGGTCGGCACGACGCTGCGGCTGGACCACTTCCGGTCCAAGGCGCGCGCGGCCGTCGGGGTATCGATCGCCGGCATCGCCGCGCCGTTCTTCATCGCGCTGCTGATCACGCCGCTGCTGCTGGGCATCCCGGGCCTGTTCGCCGCCGGGATCTCGCAAGCCAACGCCACGCTGTTCATGGGCGCCTGCATCGCGCTGACGGCGTTTCCGATGCTGGCGCGCATCGTCAACGAGCGCGGCCTGGCCGACACGGCGCTCGGCACGCTGTCGCTGACCGCCGGGGCGTTCGACGACGCGACGTCCTGGTGCGTGCTCGCACTGGTGCTGGCCACGTTCGGCGCCGGCCCCGGCGTGGCGATCCTGGCCATCGGCGGCGCCGTCCTGTACGGCGGCTTCGTCCTGCTGTTCGGCCGCCGGCTGCTGGCACCGCTTGGGCGCATCGTCGAACGCGACGGCCACATGAGCCATACGGTGCTGGGCATCGCGATGGCGCTGTTCTGCCTGTCGGCGTTCCTGATGGACGCGATCGGCATCCACGCGATCTTCGGCGGCTTCATCCTGGGCGTCGCGATGCCGCGCGGGCTGTTCGCCGACGAACTGCGCAAGAAGATCGAGCCCCTGTCGGTGATCCTGCTCCTGCCGATGTTCTTCACCTACTCGGGCCTGAACACGCGCATGGACATGGTCAACTCCGGCCAGCTCCTGCTGGTGGCGCTGGGCATCCTCGTCGCCTCGGTGCTGGCCAAGGGCGGCGCGTGCTGGCTCGCCGCGCGCCTGTCCGGCGAGGACAACCGCACGGCGCTGGGCATCGGCGCGCTGATGAACTCGCGCGGCCTGATGGAGCTGATCATCATCAACATCGGCCTGCAGAAGGGCATCATCGGTCCGGCGCTGTTCTCGATGCTGGTGCTGATGGCCATCGTCACGACGATGATGGCCAGCCCGCTGTTCGAGTGGGTCTACGGCCGCCGCGCGCGCGAGAACGGCGAACTCGGCGCGCTGCCGGGCGGCGCGCCGGCCTGAGC
>DATCRO010000581.1:0-2518 GCA_036569025.1 Burkholderiaceae bacterium | reverse complement strand
GCGTCACTTCCTTCATGGTCAGGGTGAAGGTCTCGCCGGTGGCCGGGTTGTCGACGTCGACGGCCCACGCCAGCGTGCCGGCCGTGCCGGTGCGCGGCTCGTCGCGGCTGAACATCGCGTCGAGCATCGGCGTCGGGCCGCCGTCGGCCAGCGCGCCGAGCTGCTCGCAGCGCCAGCGGATCACGGCGGCCGTCGCGGCGACGACGCCGGGGAACAGGCGCCGCTCGCCGGCGGGCGGGAACGGCATGTCGAACGCGCGCTCCTCGGCGACCGTGGCCAGCACGTCGAGCTTCAACCTGAGCCACTGCGGGTCGTTGACGCGCATGTCCATCGACAGCGTCTTGGCCAGCGCGCCCAGGCCGCGCGGCTGCTCGGCGCCGTTGACCCACACCTCGAACGGCACGTTCTGCGCGAACAGGCCGAAGCCGGGGCCGGCCTGCGCCGGCATTTCGCCGACGAACAGCGCGAACTCGCCGTGCGGGTGGCGGATCATGTACGTCCACGCGGGGTTGCCGCCGTTCATCTCGGGCCGGCCGGGCCAGCGCAACGAACTCATCACCGCGGTGGCGGGACGATCGAGCGTGAGGCGCTGGTCCGCGAGCCGCGCGCCACCGTCGGCGGTCGCCACGAGCGGCTGCGGCGTCTCGTTGGTGGCCGCGTTGGGCAGCCGCTCGGGCGACGCCGGCGTGGTGCTCAGCACCGAGCCCAGCACCGCGTTGGGCCGGTAGGTGGCCAGCCCCTTCAGGCCCGACTTCCACGCGAAGCGGTACAGCCCCTCGAAGTCGGCGAACGGGTAGTCGGCGGGCACGTTGACCGTCTTGCTGATCGACGTGTCGACGAAGGGCGCGACGGTGGCCACCATCGCGGCATGGCTCTCGGCGCTCATCTCCAGCGCGGTGACGAAGGCGTCGGTGAGCGGCGCGTCCACCCCCTTGAGGTGGCGATAGAGCCGCCACGCGTGGTCCTCGACCGCGTACTCCTTGGCGCTGCCATCGGGCATGCGCTTCTTGCGCGTGTAGGACCACGAGAACGGCGGCTCGATGCCGTTGCTCGCGTTGTCGGCGAAGGCCAGGCTGATCGTGCCGGTGGGTGCGATCGACAGCAGGTGCGAGTTGCGCAGGCCCTGCGCGCGGATCTTGTCCTTCAGCGGACCGGGCAGGCGCGAGGCGAACGTGCCGCGCGACAGGTACAGGTCGGCGTTGAACAGCGGGAACGCGCCGCGCTCCATCGCGAGGTCGGCCGACGCGTCGTACGCGGCGTCGCGCATCGCCTGCGCGATGCGGCCCGCCGCGTCGCGCGCGGCGGCGGTGTCGTAGCGCAGGTTGAGCATGACGAGCGCGTCGCCCAGGCCCGTGAAGCCGAGTCCCACGCGGCGCTTGGCGTTGGCCTCGGCGAGCTGCGCGGGCAGCGGCCAGACGGTGATGTCCAGCACGTTGTCCAGCATGCGGGTGGCGGTCTTGGCGACGGCCGCGAAGCCCTCGTGGTCGAACGACGCGTGCGGCTCGAACGGGTCGCGCACGAAGTGCGTCAGGTCGATGGAGCCGAGGCAGCAGCAGCCGTAGGGCGGAAGCGGCTGCTCGCCGCACGGGTTCGTCGCACTGATCGCCTCGCAATAGCTCAGGTTGTTGTCCTGGTTGATGCGATCCAGGAACAGCACGCCGGGCTCGGCATGGTCGTAGGTGCAGCGCATGATCTGGTCCCACAGCGCGCGGGCGGGCGGCTGGCGGTAGATCCACAGGCCGTCGGCGCGCTGGCGGGCGCCGGCGTCGATCTGCTCCTGGCTCGGTCGCGCGCGGTGGACGAGGTCGAAGGTCGTGTCCTCGTCGACGGCCTTCATGAACGCGTCGGTCACGCCCACCGAGATGTTGAAGTTGGTGAGGTCGCCCTGGTCCTTGGCGTGGATGAACGCCTCGATGTCGGGGTGGTCGCAGCGCAGCACGGCCATCTGCGCGCCGCGGCGGCTGCCGGCCGATTCCACGGTCTCGCAGCTGCGGTCGAACACGCGCATGTAGCTCACCGGCCCCGACGCGCGGCTGCGCGTGGAGCCCACCCATGCGCCCTGCGGACGGATCCGCGAGAAGTCGTAGCCGACGCCGCCGCCGCGGCGCATGGTTTCCGCCGCCTCGGTGAGCGCGGTGTAGATGCCCGGCACGCCGTCCTCCTCCTGCGCGATGGAGTCGCCCACCGGCTGCACGAAGCAGTTGATCAGCGTGGCCGTGAGCTCGGTGCCGGCGGCGGAGTTGATGCGGCCCGCCGGCACGAAGCCGCGCTGCAGCGCGTCGAGGAAGCGCTCGGCCCACGCCTCGCGCTGCTCGGGCGCCTCGACCTGCGCGAGCGCGCGCGCGACACGCGCGCGCACGTCGTGCAGGTCGCGCTCGTCGCCCTTGGCGTATTTCTCGAGCAGCACCTCGAGGCTGATGTCCTGCGGCGGCAGGGGCGCGGCGCCGGGCAGCGGCGCGCCGTCGTCGGGTTGGAAGGCGTCGAGCAGGCCGCGTTGGAGGTCGGTGGTCATCGAGGA
>DATCRO010000580.1:0-2482 GCA_036569025.1 Burkholderiaceae bacterium | reverse complement strand
GATCTACCGCCGCTGGGGCGAGCTCGGCGACCTGCTGGCGGATGTCGCGGTGGAGCGCATGCGCCCCGACGCCGATCCCGTCGACACCGGCAGCGTCGCCGGCGACCTGCTGGCCTGGGTGGAGCAGTACCGCGACGAGATGTCCTCGGACGTCGGCCTGGGCATGATGCTGGACGTGCTGTCCGCCAAGGGCGGTTCGCTCGCCGAGGGCAAGCTGCCCGTGCCCTGCCAGTGCGCGGCCTTCACGGCGGCGCAGATCGAGACCATCGTCGAGCGCGGCGTCAGGCGCGGCGAGCCGGTGCCCGAGGTCGACGCCGTGATGGACACGGTCGTCTCGCCGATCGTCTACCGCGCGCTGTTCGGCACCGCGCCGATGGCGCCCGAACACGCGCAGGCGCTGGTGGAGGCGTGCATGAAGACGGCGAGCAAGGTCAAGGCCGCGGCCTCCGCCTGAGACGCTGCGGCGCGACCCGCGGCGAGGATCACGCGCCGCGGGACGGATGCGGCACGAGCTGGATGCCCTGCATCACCTTGAGGCCGGCCTTCGCATTGTCGGCCGGCGATTCGCCGTCCTGCTGGAACTCCGATTCCAGCTGGTCGAGCAGCTCGTTGAGTCCCGCCGAGCCGATCTGTCGCCACGCGCGGATCCGCGGCTCGCGCAGCTCGGGCCGGCCCAGCATGGCGTCCATGTCGACGATCCGACCTGTGCATCGACGCACCGCGAACTTGATCCGGTTGCGCAGGATGGAGCTCTGGGAATTCATGACTAGACGGCATTTCCGCCGGACGAGCAGGAACTGCCGGTGTGATTGCGGTGCGCCGGATGCAGCAAGGTCGATACCTGCACGACAGGCGGGCGGGATCCCCCGGGGCTGCCGGGCGCGCGGTCGATATACCGGTGACCGTATGCGGCCGAAATCGCGCGGCGGCGGGTCTGCGCGTCGCCTCCGCGCCGATGCCACCGCCGTTGTCGACCGATCGGCCGAGGAGGGCGTCGTCAACGCGCGCGGCCGAGCTGAGGGCGGCGCGGTAGGCGTGCATCTGGTCCATGTACCTGGCCATCTCGTCGGGCGGGATCGCTGCGCCGGCCGCTTCCACGTGCAGGAGCGTCATCGGGAATTTCGTGGTGCGTGTCCTTGGTTGGTCGCCGAAAGATCTCGGCAACTCATGTCGGGAATCACGGGCCGCTTTCGACATGCGGCCGGAAAAGGCCGGCGGGCAGACTCAGGCGGCGGTCGCGAACGCCGCGTCGATCATCGCCTGCGTGCCGCGCGAGAACTCCAGCGGGCAGGCGTATGGCGTGCCGTCACGCACCGACCGGTTGAACGCGGCGGCCTGCAGCTCGTAGTGGTTCACGGCGGGCCAGCGCTCGATGATCGTCTCGCTGCCTCGATGCAGCTCCAGGCGCGCCTCGCCGAACACGCGGGCGTTGAAGGGCACCGGCAGGCGCAGCACGCCGGCGTCGCCGTGGAAGGTGATCTCCTGGCGCGGGTGCATGCGGATCGACGTGAAGCTGACGTAGTCCGCCTCGCCGAACTTCGCGGTGATCGCGGCGTAGACGTCGATGCCGTCCTCCCACTGGATGCGGGCCTGGACATCCGTGCCCTCGAGGCCGGTGGCAAAGCGCGCGCCGCCCAACACGTAGACGCCGATGTCGCGCAGGCCCCCGCCGCCCATGTCGGCGCGGTTGCGGATGTTGGCCTTGTCGCGGTTGTCGAACGAGAACGCGCCGTCGATGCGCCACAGCCTGCCCACCGCGCCGTCGGCCAGCAGCTGGCGCGCGCGCTGCCACTGCGGGTGGTGGACGATCATGAACGCCTCGGCCGCCAGCACGCCCGCGGCGTCGCGTGCGGCGATCAGCGCGTCGAACTCGCCGGCCCGCATCGCCATGGGCTTCTCGCACAGCACGTGCTTGCCGGCGCGGATCGCCTTGAGCGTCCACTCGACGTGCAGCGCGTTGGGCAGCGGGATGTAGACGGCGTCGATGGCGGGGTCGGCGAGCAGGGCGTCGAAGCTGTCGTGCACGCGCAGGCCCGGCGCGAACGCGCGGAACGGCTCGGCCTTCGCGGGCTCGGAGGTCGCCAGCGCGGCGACGTGGCCGCCCGGCGCCAGCGTCAGCGCCGGCCCCATGTGTTCGCGCGCGAACTTCGCGGCGCCCAGGATTCCCCATCGAACATCCGTCATGTGCCATCCTCCACGCGCATTGATTGCGGGCCAGCATAGCGCCCCGAGGCAATCCGCCGCGCGCGCTCGGACATGACAAGTCCGCGCAAGCCGGGGCGCTGGCGCCACGTGCGGCGCTCAGGCAAGATCGACGCCCCGTTGCAACCGTGCGTGGCCGCGCGCCGTGCCTTCGTCCATGGAGCCTCCACCTCCCCCGGTCGCCGCGCCATCCACGCTGCGCCGGTTCGACGACCTGCCCGGCCCGCGTGGCGTGCCGGTCTTCGGCAACCTGCTGCAGATCGATTCGACGCGCATGCAC
>DATCRO010000579.1:0-2292 GCA_036569025.1 Burkholderiaceae bacterium | reverse complement strand
CTGTCGCCGAGGGCCCGGAGATCGACGAAGGGCGACGGCTGGCGACGCTGTTCCGTCTGCGTGCCGCCCACGTGCGCCAGCGCGCGTCCGACGACGCCGCCGTGCTCGTGGCCGGACAGCAGCAGCCGTCCCCACGAGCGCTCCTGCAGCAGGTGCACGAAGTCCGCGGCGACTGCATCCGCGTGGCCCGGCAGGTGCAGCACGTCGTTGAATTCGGCGAGCGGCGTGGGGGATCCGGCCTTGCCGGTCGCGTTGAGGAACTGCGAGCGGAACGGCACGCCCTTGACGCGGATCACGCGCTCGACCAGCAGGCAGCCCGCGACGACGCGGCCGCCGGCCTCCCAGTGCACCCACGAGCCGGTGAAGTCGGCGCCGTAGACGTCGATCCAGTGGCTCATCCAGGCCGGCGACAGGAAGACCGAGTCGTTGCCGGAGGCCTCGAACAGCGGCTCCCACCACTCGGGCAGCGGACCGGCGCTCAGGAAAGGGACGATGCGTCGCTTCATCGAATGAAGGAAAGGGCGGCGCGACCGGCCGGGAGGACGCCCGGCGACGCGCGTCCCGTGCATCGGACGCAGCGTGCCACCCCCCCCGGCGCAATCACTGCATGGCGATTGACAGCTTTTTGATAGCTTGTATTTTGCCTGAAGTAAAGCTGAACTTTGTGACTCGACGTGTCGCCGCGGCTGCTTCGCAGACGTTTCGAGAGATCGTTCACGCGATCGCGACGCCACCCCCCGGAACGCGTCTGCAGGGGGGGCGATCCGGGGCGTCCCGCGAGCCTGGCGGCGACGCAGCGTGCGCCCGCAGGCGTGGTGGCAGCGCGCCCCGGTCGGCGCTTCGCGACGCGACCTGAGGGTCGAACCTGACCGGGTCTTGAAGAATCGCCCGGCGGGGCCGCTGTTCGGGCAGATGTCACGCGGAACCCAGCAACTGGTTACAGCTTGGCCAAACCCTTCCCGATAACGGCTCATCGACGGCACGTCCGCCTCAGTCCACCGGGAACCGCCATGCAACATCAACCGACTTCCGCCTCCGCCGCCCGCGTCGAGTGGGAACTCCTGCCGTCGCTGATGAACCGCCTGGGCGGACGCCGCACGCGCTCGCAGCCGGCCTGGATGGAGACGATGCCGTCGGAGATCGACCTGCTCGAGCCCTCCGATCCGTTCGAGGAAGTGCTGCCGGGCCTGCAGATGCGTGAAGTGCGCGAGCCCGACATCTTCCAGATCTTCTTCGGTTGACCCATCGCCCGCGCGAGCGCGTCACGCGCTCGCGCGCACGCAGCGCGCCGGCGCGTCAGCCGGTCGCAAGGCGCCCCGGCGCGCCCGGCCCGGAACGGCCGCACAATGAAAGCCCCGCACTCTCCGGGGCACGCCGCCGGGCCCGCGCTCGATGCGCGGCCCCCGCCGCCATGCAGCCCGCCGCGCACCACCACTTCATCGAAGCCGAGCTGCTCGAGCTGCATCCCACCCAGATGACCGCCGGCTTTGCCGAGGTCGCGCTCAAGCGCCGCGAATGGGCGGGCTTGTCGAAGAAGGAGCGCAAGGAGCTCCTGGCGTCGCACTGGTTCCCCGCGGTGCTGGGCCCGCGCGGGCGCAGCTACATCGTCGACCACCACCACCTGGGCCTCGCGCTGCTCGAAGAGGGCGTGGAGCGGGTCAAGCTGATGGTGCTGGAGGACCTGTCGTACCTGGCGCCCACGATCTTCTGGCGCGTGATGGAGCAGCGCAACTGGGTGCACCCGTTCGACGCGAACGGCAAGCGCCAGCCCTACACCGGGATCCCGGCGCGCATCACCGAGCTTGCCGACGACCCGCACCGCAGCCTCGCGGGCCTGCTGCGCAGCACGGGCGGTTTCGCCAAGGACGCCTCGCCGTTCGCCGAATTCCTCTGGGCCGACTACCTGCGGGAACACATCTCGCGCGGCCAGATCCGCAAGGCGATCGACGTCGCGCTGCGCGAGGCGCAGGGCCTGGCCAAGAGCCCGCTCGCGCGCTACCTGCCCGGCTGGAGCGGCGTGATGCCGGCGCCGGCCGGGCGCCGCAAGTGAGCGTGACGCTCGAGGCTGCGCCCGCGCCGCCGACGATCGCGGCGGACCTGGTGGCGGGCGTCTCGATGGCCGGCCTGCTGCTGCCCGAGGCCGTCGCGTATTCGGGCATCGCGGGCATGCCGCCGCAGGCCGGCGTGCTGGCCCTGTTCGCGGGGCTGCTCGCGTATGGGCTGATCGGGCGCTCGCGCTTCGCGATCGTGTCGGCGACGTCGTCGTCGGCCGCGGTGCTGGGCGCCGCGACG
>DATCRO010000578.1:0-4110 GCA_036569025.1 Burkholderiaceae bacterium | reverse complement strand
CGGAAGTTGTAGAACCCGTTGCCGTGCTCGTACACGAGTCGCGCGACGCGCTGCCATTTCGGCGCGCCGCTGCGCTGGGCCATGCCGGCCATCGGCGACATGCCCAGGCCGAAGCGGCGGTAGCCCTGCGCCTGCAGGTGCTGCAGGATGCGCACCAGCAGGAAGTCCATCGTCCCGGGCGGCGCGTCCGGCAGGTGGCGCATCAGGTCGAGCGCCGCTTCCTCGCGGACGTCCGTCGTCAGCAGGTTCGCGAACGCGATGACGCGATCGTCGCGCCGCACGACCGCCACGTCGAATCGCCGCAGGTAGTCGTCGTCGAAGCGTCCGACGGAGAAGGCCTTTTCGCCGCTGCGATGCTCGGCGAGCCAGGCGTCCGACACCTCGCGCAGCGCGGGCAGCAGGGCGCCGACCTCGGCGGCCGGGACGACCTCGAAGCGCAGGCCCTCGCGCTCGGCCCGGTTGACGGCGGTGCGCAGGTTCGCGCGACTGGCGCCCTTGAGGTCGAACGACGCGAGTTCCACCTGCGCGTGCTCGCCGAGCTTGAACAGGTGCAGGCCGCAGTCCAGCAGCAGCGGCAGCGTCGCCGGCCGCACGTGATAGAACGCCGCCCGGCCGCCGTGGTCGGTGGCCATCTCGATGAATTGCCACACGATGTCGGCGAACTCGCGAGCGTCGCCGAAGGGGCCGAACAGGGCGACCCAGGAGCGTCCGCGCTTGCCGAACGCGAGGAAGCTGCGGCCCGACGGCGAGAACATGAGGTGCTTGTCGCCGACCAGCGCGTAGCAGGCGTCCGTGGACGGATTGGCCCGGATGATGGCGGCCGCGCGCTCGATCTCCTCGGCGCTCACCGGCGCCAGCGCGCCGGCTGGCGGCCGCAGCAGCTGCCACAGGCCGTAGCCGAGCGCGAGCAGGGCCACCGCCGTCAGCGCGCGCAGGGACCGCGGCGCCTGGCCGTCGATCTCGAACTGCCACCACAGCCGGTTGCTGTAGGCGACTTCCTTGTAGGCGAAGAACAGCACCCAGGCGCACGCGATGACCACGCCGCCGATGGCCACGATCCACTCGGGTTCGAGGTGTTGCGCCAGCAGCGACGAGCGCCGGTCGAACTGGCGCCGCGAGACCGCCAGCAGCGCCGCGAGCGACAGCAGCATCGCCGCCTCGTGCAGCGCGATGCCCTTGGGCAGCGCCAGCGCCGCCGCGACGAGGGCCAGCGCGGACGCGATCCACCAGGCGACGGCGAGCCGGTGCTGCAGGCCGCGCGCCACCAGCACCAGTCCCAGGCCCGCCACGCTGCCCAGGAAGTGCGAGGCCTCGACCACCGGCACGGGCACGTGCAGCGCGATGAGGACGTCGCGGGCGTCCTGCGTGAAAGGCGTGGCGCCGGAGACGATCAGCCAGGCGCCGGCGATCAGGGTCAGCGCCGCCATCAGGCTCGGGCTCAGGCGCACGGCCATGCGGCCCACCGGCGCCACGACGCCCGAGCGCAGCTCGTAGACGACCATCATGCCGGCCGCGACGACCAGCGGCAGCACGTAGTAGATGCCGCGATTGAGCAGCAGCGCGCCCAGCATCGCGTCACGCGGCACGCCGTTGCCGGCCGCCAGCAGCATCACCGTCTCGAACACGCCGACGCCACCCGGGACGTGGCTGACGATGCCGGCGGTCACCGCGATGGCGTAGAAGCCGACGAACGCGGGCAGAGGGATGCCGCCCGCGGGCAGCAGCAGCCACAGCACGGTTGCGGACGCCGCCAGCTCGATCGCCGAGATGCCCAGCTGGCGCATCGCCAGTTCCGCCGGTGGCAGCCGCATTCGCAGGACCCGCCCGAACTGCACGGTGCGCCGCCGCACGCACAGCCACAGGAAGCCGATGAGCAGCAGCAGCATGGCCGCCGCCAGCAGGCGGACCAGCCATCCGCGCGTGTGCAGCAGCGCGGCGACGTCGTGTGCGCCCCACAGCAGTCCGATGGCGCCGAAGAACATCATGCCCAGGCCGAACGCCGCGGCATTGAACACGATGACGCGCGCGATCTGCGGCGGCTCGACGCCGGCGGCCGAGTACAGCCGCATGCGCACGACGCCGCCCGACAGCGGGCCCAGCCCGATGGTGTTGGACAGCGCGTAGGCCACGAACGAGGTGAACAGGATGGTGGGCTCGCCGACCTTCGCACCGACATGGCGCAGCGCGGAGGCGTCGTAGCGGCTGAGGGCGAGGTAGCTGAACGCCGTGGCCAGCACCGCCAGCCAGATGCGCGGCGCGGGCGTCGCATCCATCGCCGCCATCACGCCCGCGTAGTGCACCTCGTCGAGCAGGCGGCGCAGCGCGACGCCGACCAGCGCCGCCAGCGCGACCCCGACGACCGCCAGCAGCCATGGACGCAGTCGCGCCCACCATTCGCCGAGGTCGGTGCCTGCGCGCGTGGTCGAGCCGGGCGCCGGGGAGTCTGTCTGGGTCACTGCAAGGTCGGCTGCGCCAAGGGAGGCCGTATTTGAACAGAGGTCCGATGTCGACCCGGCACCGGGACGGCGTCGCCGCGCGGCCGCGAACGCTTCAGGGGCCGAGGTGGCGCGCGCAGAACGCCCGTCCCAGCTCGGTGAGCGCCGCGGTCCAGCGCTCCTCGACCTGCGTGACGCGCACCCAGCCGGGTCCGTCGACGCCGCCGATGCGCGCGTTGCCCATCGCCGACAGCGAGCGCATCAGCACGCTCGCACCGAGACCCAGGTGCTTGCCGAGACGTGGCAGCGACATGCCGGCCTCGCCCGGCGCGGCTGCCAGCTCGCGCAGGATGGCGGCCGACAGCTCGTCGAGTTCGGGAACCTCGTCGTTCATCGTGGCTCTCGCGCAGTCGCGTGCGCGTCGCGCGGGGGGAGGCGGGCGGCGGCCCGCCGAGGCTCACGCGCCCGCGAACGTCGTATCGGCCTGCTGAGTGGATCCCGCGGCCTCGTGTGCCGTGAGTATGACGGGAATCGACTTCGAGGTGGGCGTGCCGGCCGCGATCGCCGTGGACGACAGCGGCACGAGCGGGTTCGTCTCGGGGTAGTACGCCGCGACGTTGCCGCGCGGGATGTCGTAGGCCACCAGCTTGAAGCGGTCGGCGCGGCGCTCGACGCCGTCGCTCCAGGCCGTGTGCAGGTCGACCCAGTCGCCGTCCTTCAGGCCCAGGTGCCGGATGTCGGCCGGGTTGATGAACACGACGCGGCGCTGGCCGAACACGCCGCGGTAGCGGTCGTCCATGCCGTAGATCGTCGTGTTGTACTGGTCGTGCGAGCGCGTGGTCAGCAGCGTGAAGACGACCTTGTCGAGCTGGCGCGCACGGGCGCGGTGCACCGGCGTGTCCTGCGGCACGGCGTGCGTGCAGAACATCGCCTTGCCCGGCGCGGTGGCCCAGACGCGTTCGCTCGCGGTGTTGCGCAGGCGGAAGCCGCCGGGGACGCGGATGCGCTCGTTGAAGTCAAAGAAGTCGTCGAAGACGGCCTCGATCTTGTCGCGGATGCGGTCGTAGTCCTCCACCAGCCACAGCCACGGCGTGGTCGAGCGCGTGCCGAGGGTGGCAGCGGCCATGCGGGCGACGATCGCGGGCTCGGACAGCAGGTGCTCGGAGGCCGGCGGGTTGATGCCCAGCGAGATGTGCACCATCGACATCGAGTCCTCCACCGTCACGCCCTGCGGGCCGGCGGCCTGCACGTCGATCTCGGTGCGGCCCAGGCAGGGCAGGATCAGCGCCTCGCGCCCGTGCACGAGGTGGCTGCGGTTCAGCTTGGTGGCCACGTGCACCGTGAGATCGCACTGGCGCAGGCCGCGCCAGGTCTCGTAGGTGTCGGGCGTGGCGGCGGCGAAGTTGCCGCCCAGGGCGATGAAGACCTTGCCGCGGCCCTCGATCATCGCCTTGATGGCCTCGACGGTGTCGACGCCGTGGGCGCGCGGCGGCTCGAAGCCGAACACGTCGCGCAGGCGGTCGAGCAGGGCGGCGGGCGGCTTCTCCCAGATGCCCATCGTGCGGTCGCCCTGCACGTTGCTGTGGCCGCGCACCGGGCACGGACCGGCGCCGGGCCGGCCGATGTTGCCGCGCAGCAGCAGCAGGTTGTTGATCATCTGGATCGTCGCCACCGA
>DATCRO010000577.1:0-2021 GCA_036569025.1 Burkholderiaceae bacterium | reverse complement strand
GCGGACGTCATCGGGGCGGGGCTGGTAATCCATCGGAGGCTCGGTAACTGGCTAGGTATCAGGGCGTGGGCAGCTTGCAAGCGAAGCTGCCTGCGCGCTCGGCATCGCCGCCGGTGTAGGTGGCGACCTGCGGATAGGGGCACAGCGGCCGCGTGCGTTGCGCGGCCCAGCCGGCAGGCACTTCGGCATTCAGCACCGGCGTGCCCGCGCCGCGTGCCGAGGCGGTAACGGATGCGGGCGCCTTGCCCTGCTCGACCCAGTCGACCAGCGCGCTCAGCATGTCGAACTGGTCGGTGGCCGGGCCGCCTGCGCAATGGTTCATGCCGGGCACGGGGAAGTAGCGCGCGAACGAGGAGGCATCGCCGCCGTTCGCGGCCTGCACGCGCTCATACCAGGCCTGCGTGTCGTCGGAGGAGAACACCGGGTCGCTGGTGCCGTGGTAGACGATCATGCGGCCGCCGCGCTCGCGCAGTGCGCCCAGGTTGGCAGCGTCGGGCGGCGTCATGAACGACAGCGCCGATTCGCGGAACACGCCGTCGGTGGCGGCGATGCGCGGCGCGTCGCGGTCCATGTCGAAGCCCAGCGCGAAGGGCAGGCCCTGCGGCCGGTCGGCCAATGGCGGCGTGCTGAAGATGAAGCCGACCGCGCCCGCGTCGCGCGTCGGCGGGCTCGCGAACTTCCACTCGCGCCAGTTGGCGCCGCTCACGCCCGCATCGAACGGGAAGCTGCTGTAGATGAGCTGGCCCGCGCCGTTGCGCGCGCCCTTGAACACGTTGGCGAGCGCGTTCTTCTGCGGCGCGCTCAGGCACATGCCGTCGCGCGTGCCCGCGGCGCAGGTCGGCACGTCGCGCTGGATGTCGAAGCGCGTGCGGCAGGCGTTGACGTTCGACACGATGCCGTCGGCGATGCCGTCGAGCGCGTCGCAGCGCTGCAGCACCTTGTCGGCCACCAGCTTCAGCTCGGCGGGCGTGAAGGCGCTCTGCAGGTCGGGCTGTCCGGCGGGCGTCTTCGCACTGGCCACCGCCGCGTACTGCTGCGCGCCGTAGAGCTGCGCCACCGCCGCCTTCGGCAGGTTGAAGCCGGGGTCGCCCGCGAGCACGCCGTCGTACTGGCCGGCCGAGCGCACGGCGGCCACCATCGCGTGCCGGCCGCCGTTGGAGCAGCCGCCGATGTACGAGCGGTCGGGGCCGCGGCCGTAGGCCTTGGCGATCAGGTTCTTGGCCATCGGCGTGAGCTGCGCGACGGCGTTGTAGCCGTAGTCCAGCCGCGCCTGCGGATCGAGCCCGAAGCGCGGGCCCATCGAGCCCGCGTGGCCGGCGTCGGAGCTGATGACGGCGAAGCCCATCTGCAGCGCGCTGCTGCGCGGTCCGCCGCCGCCGATGCCGCCGAGCGCGGGCACCACCACGCCGTCGAGCCCGCCGTTGGCCTGGTAGAAGAATCGGCCGTTCCAGGCGACCGGCAACCGCATCTCGAAGCCGATGGCATAGCGCTGGCCGTCGACGGGGCTTGTGCGCTCGTTCATGCGGCCCTGCACGAGGCAGTGCGCGGGCGCCGCCATCGCGACGCCGCCGACCGTGACGGTGCCGGCCGGCACCTCGGTGGCCGATGTGTAGACGGTGCCGGGCAGCACCGCGCGGGCGGCGAGGTCGGTGCAGGCCTGCAGCGTGCCGGGGCGCGCGGCGGCCAGCGGCGCATGGGGAGCCGGAGGCGCGGTGGACCGGCTCGCGCAGGCCGCGAGCAGCGCGGCGGCGCCGAGCGCGGTCGCGCACAGGGCTGGATGGAAGCGGCGCTGTGGCTTCTTCATGCTGTGGTCTCCTTGCTGCCGCGCGGGTCGCGGCGTTGTCGTTGGCTCAGGCGGCTTTTCTCGCGGCGCCGAGGTAGGTGTCGATCACGCGCGAGTCGACGGCCAGCTTCTTCGCCTCGCCCTCCAGGCTGACGCTGCCCATCTCGAGCACGTAGCCGTGGTCCGCCACTTCGAGCGCGGCGCGCGCGTTCTGCTCCACCAGCAGGATGGTCACGCC
>DATCRO010000576.1:0-2581 GCA_036569025.1 Burkholderiaceae bacterium | reverse complement strand
CCCGACGCCCACGCCGCCGTCGCCCCCGCCCTCGGGGGGCGTCATGTACGGCCCGTACAAGGACATCACCGTCAGCATGAACTGGAACACCAACGTCATCTCGACGGCGGTGACGGGCACGCTGTCGCCGGTGCTCAGCGTCAAGCCGGCCAAGCTCAAGATGATCACCTGGGCGTTCGCCACCGGCGCATGCGGCAGCGAGAACTGGGGCGGCCTGCAGGCCTCCGCGGTCGCCTCGGCGAACGTGCAGAACTTCGTCAACGCCGGCGTCAGGTACATCATCTCGACGGGCGGCGCCGCGGGTTCGTTCACCTGCGCGAGCGACACCGACTTCGAGACCTTCGTCAACCGCTATGCGTCGGCCAACCTCGCGGGCATCGACTTCGACATCGAGGCCGGCCAGACGTCCGCCGACATCGACAACCTGGTCGCCCGCGTCAAGGCCTCGCAGTCCAAGCACCCCGGCCTGCGCTGGAGCTTCACGCTGGCCACGCTCGGCGGCAACTCGCCGCAGAGCCTGGGCTCGATGGGCGTGACGGTGATGAACTCGATCAAGTCGCACGGCCTGACCGGCTACATCATCAACCTGATGGCCATGGACTACGGCAGCGCGATCGCCTCGAACTGCACGCTCAACTCCAGCGGCAAGTGCGACATGGGCAAGTCGGCGATCCAGTCGGCGGTGAACCTGCACAACTACTGGGGCGTGCCGTACTCGAACATCGAGATCACCCCGATGATCGGCGGCAACGACGCGACGGACGAGACCTTCTCGATCGCCGACGTCACCACGCTGAGCAACTGGGTCAAGGCCAACGGCGCCTCGGGCATCCACTTCTGGTCGCTCGACCGCGACAAGGACTGCGCGCCCGGCTACGCCTCGGCCACCTGCAACAGCTA
Source organism: Burkholderiaceae bacterium (assembly GCA_036569025.1). Taxonomy (GTDB): domain Bacteria; phylum Pseudomonadota; class Gammaproteobacteria; order Burkholderiales; family Burkholderiaceae_C; genus Scleromatobacter. The sequence continues at coordinate 1,681 of DATCRO010000576.1, read as the reverse complement.
CGGCACGGCGGGCACCTGGGGCTTCACCAACGCGTTCATCAGCGCGCTGGGCCTCTGATCGCCTGACCCCCCGATCGCGTCCGACGCGATCCCACCGACGGCCGGCCCGCCTCCCGCGATCCGGCCGTCGGCACGTCACCCCCAACCCTTCCAAACGAGGAGCAGGACATGACCCGTCCCGAATCCCGCGCGAGCACGCTGCAGCGCCTGGCGGTGCTGACCGCCGCCGTGGCGGCCGGCACCGCGCTGGCGCCGCAGGCCGCACTGGCGGCCAACCCGCAATGCCAGAGCTGGGTGTCGTCGATCGCCTATGTCGGCGGCGACACCGCGGTGCGCAACGGCGTGAGCTACAAGGCCAACTGGTGGACGCAAGGCCAGGACCCGGCCACCAACAACGGCGGCGCCGGCTCCGGCCAGCCGTGGACCCAGATCACCAGCTGCGGCACGACGCCGCCGCCTCCGACGCCGGCCCCGCCGCCGCCGACCCCCGCACCGCCGCCGCCCACGCCGGCGCCCCCGCCGCCGACCCCGGCGCCGCCGCCTCCCACGCCCACGCCGCCGCCGTCGCCCACCCCGGCGCCGCCGCCGTCGGGCCACTGGCTGGTCGGCTACTGGCACAACTTCACCAACCCGTCAGGCGCGACGTTCCCGATCTCGCAGGTGTCGAACAACTGGGACACGATCATCGTCTCGTTCGCCGACAACGCCGGCAACGGCAACATCAGCTTCACCGTCGACCCGAACGCGGGCAGCGACGCGCAGTTCATCGCCGACGTCGCCGCCAAGCGCAAGGCGGGCAAGAAGGTGGTGCTGTCGGTGGGCGGCCAGAACGGCTCGATCTCGCTGGACAACGCGACGATGGTGACGAACTTCGTCAACAGCGCCTACGCCATCATCCAGAAGTACGGCTTCGACGGCATCGACCTCGACCTCGAGACCGGCGTGTCGCAGAACACCGCGCTGCAGACGAACCTCGTGACGGCCATGCGCCAGCTCAAGGCCAAGGTGGGCTCGAACTTCTACCTGTCGATGGCGCCGGAGCACCCGTACGTGCAGGGCGGCTACGTCGCCTACGGCTCGATCTGGGGCGCGTACCTGCCCATCATCGACCAGCTGCGCAACGATCTCACCGAGATCCACGTGCAGTACTACAACAACGGCGGCTTCACCTACGACAACGCCAGCAACCAGCAGGTGTCGGAAGGCACCGTCGACGGCCTCGTCGCGGGCAGCCTGATGCTGATCGAGGGCTTCAGCGTGTCGTACGGCACGGGCTGGCACTTCAACGGCCTGCGTCCCGACCAGGTGGCCTTCGGCGTGCCCTCGGGCCCCAGCTCGGCCAACACCGGCTTCGTGACGTCGACGGTGGTGGCCAACACGCTGAACTGCCTGACGAAGCTGCAGGGCTGCAACACCATCAAGCCGGCGAAGGCCTAACCGACCTTCCGCGGCGCGATGACGTGGTCCATCAACTGGGACAAGCACGACGGCTACAACTTCTCCGTGCCGACGCGCGCGGCGCTGAACGCGCTGCCCTGATCCGATCCATCGATCGTCAGGAACGAAGGGGCGCCCGCGGGCGCCCCTTCTTCATGGCCGCGCCGCTCGCGCGGCCGCTACCTCGTGCCGCGCGACTGCCACGCCGCGGCGCTCCACTTCGGCGCGGCCTCCTCGATGAGCG
>DATCRO010000575.1:0-8029 GCA_036569025.1 Burkholderiaceae bacterium | reverse complement strand
GGGACTTCAGCCGCCCCACTGCCGGGCCGATAGACCCTGGATGGATGCCCCGCTCGATCTCCGCCACGCCGCCGACGACGCCGGTCCCGCCCGCGCGCGTCACGCGCAGGCACCCGCGCCGCGCGCGCCGGCGCCCGCGGTGTCGGCCAACGGCCCGCGGCTGGGCGAGCTGCTGGGCGCGCTCAGCCACGCGCTGGACATGACCGAGGGCCAACCCGTCGGCCATTGCATGCGCAGTTGCTGGATCGGCCAGCAGCTCGGCCGCGCCATCGGCCTGTCGACGGCCGAACTGCGCGAGCTCTACTACACGACGCTGCTCAAGGACTCGGGCTGCAGCAGCAACGCCGCGCGCCTGTGCGAGCTGTTCCTGACCGACGATCTCGTCTTCAAGCGCGCGCGCCGCACCGTGGGCATGAGCCTGCCCAGCCTGCTGCGCTTCGTCGTGCGCCACACCGGCCCGGCCGCCGGCATGCGCGAGCGCGTTCGCGCGATCGCCAACGCGGTGCAGAACGGCGGCGAGATCCATCGCGAGCTGACCGAGCAGCGCTGCTCGCGCGGCGCGCAGATCGCCCGCCAGCTGCGCTTCTCCGACGACGTGGCCGAGGCCATCCAGTCGCTCGACGAGCACTGGGACGGCAGCGGCCATCCGCAGGGCCTGGCGGGCAAGGAGATCCCGCTGCTGGCGCGCCTGGCGCTGCTGGCGCAGGCCGTCGACGTGTTCCACACCAGCGCCGGCCCGCAGGCCACGCGCGAGGAGATCGCGCGCCGCAGCGGCCGCATGTTCGACCCGCGCCTGGCCGACGCCTTCGCCGTGCTCGCGCGCGACCCCGCGTTCTGGCGCCAGCTCGCCTGCGACGACCTCGAGCAGGCGGTGCTGGAGATGGAGCCGGCGCAGCAGCCGCAGCCCGTCGACGACGACTACCTGGACGACATCGCCGCCGCCTTCGGCCAGATCGTCGATGCCAAGAGCCCGTGGACCGGCGGCCACAGCGCCCGCGTCGGGCTCATCACCGAGCAACTGGCGCGCGAGCTGGGCCTGGCTGCGCCCGAGCGGCGCTGGCTGCGGCGCGGCGCGCTGCTGCACGACATCGGCAAGCTGGGCGTGAGCAACCGCATCCTCGACAAGGCCGGCCCGCTGGACATCGCCGAATGGATCGTCGTGCAGCGCCACGCGATGCACACCGAGCAGATCCTCGGGCGCATCAGTTCGTTCGGCGTGCTCGCGCGCGTGGCTGGCGCGCACCACGAGAAGCTGGACGGCACCGGCTATCCGCGCGGCCTGGACGCCCGCCACATCCGGCTGGAGACGCGCATCATCACGACGGCCGACGTCTTCGACGCCCTCACCGCCGACCGCCCCTACCGCGCGGCGATGCCCACCGGCCGGGCGCTGCAGGTGATGCGCGACAGCATCGGCACGGCGATCGACGGCGACTGCTTCGCCGCGCTGGAGCGTTCGCTGGACGCGCTCGCGCAGTTCAGCGCGTTCGGCGGCCTCTGAGGGGCGGACGAACGCCCCGTGGCCGCGAGGCCCCGGCCGGGCCCCGTCGGCGGCACCGATCCGGCCACGGCGGAGCGCAGACCTGACCATGGCGGAGCGCCGACCCGACCGTCGCGGCACGCCGACCCGGCCCTCGCGGCGCGCCCACCCCGTGTCATCCTGCGCGCAGTCGCAGGATCCACGGTGGCTACCAAATCGCATCGCCGAGGTGGATCCTGCGACTTCGCTTCGCTGCGAGCAGGATGACACCGGGTAGGCGCGCAGCGGCCACGCCGGTCCCGCGCGAGACGCTGGAAATGCGAGTTGCGCCGCCGCCGACACGCGCACGACGGGGCTCTCACGCGGGTCAGCCGCGCCGCCCCGAAAGCGAATCGCGCGACCGCGGCGCCGCCGCTACAGTCGCGTCGTCGCCTCAACGCCTGCCCGCCATGCCCGTCACGTTCCGCTCCGCCCTGCTCGCCTGCACGATCGCCGCCGGCGCCGCGCTCACCGGCTGCGACAGCCTGGGGCCGACGCTCAAGGACAGCGCCTATTCGCTGGAGCGCTCGCGGGCCGGCCTGGAGCGCAAGGAGATGACGCTGGCCGACGGCACGCGCATGGTCTGGCTGGAGGGCGGCGCTGGCGCGCCGCTGGTGCTGGTGCACGGCTTCGGGGCCGACAAGGACAACTTCACCCGCGTCGCGCGCTTCCTCACGCCGCACTACCGCGTGATCGCGCCCGACCTGGTGGGCTTCGGCGAATCGGCGCACCGGGCCGACGTCGACTACCACTACGCCGCACAGGCCGAGCGCCTGCACGCCTTCGTCCAGGCGCTGGGACTGTCGCGCATCGACCTGGGCGGCAACTCGATGGGCGGCGGCATCGCGATGAGCTATGCCGCGCAGCACCCGACGGAAGTGGCCAGCCTGTGGCTCATCGACTGCGCCGGCATCGCCGGGGCGCCACCCAGCGAGCTCGCCAAGATCGTGACGACCACCGGCCAGAACCCGCTGATGATCGCCAGGGAAAGCGACTTCACCGCATTCCTGGACTTCGTGATGAGCGACCCGCCGTACATCCCGGGGCCGGTCAAGAACGTGATGGCGCGCGAGCGCATCGCCAACCAGGCGCTGGAAAGGCAGGTGTTCCAGCAGATCGCCACGGATTCGGTGAGCGCGTCGGTCAAGGGGCTGGCGACGCCCACCCTGATCACCTGGGGCGACGAGGACCGCGCGCTGTCGGTGGGCACCGTCCCGATCCTCGAGACGCTGCTGCCCAACGCGCAGGCGGTCGTGATGCCGCACGTCGGCCATGCGCCGATGATCGAGCGGCCGAAGGAATCGGCCGAGGACTACCTGCGCTTCCGCGAGGGCCTGTCCAGGCACGCGGCGCAATGAGGTCTGCGCCTGCGCAGCGCCGAGCCGCCATGAAAAAGCCCCGCCGAAGCGGGGCTCGGCGGAGCGGCGCAGGCGGATCAGGCGGCGCGGCGCGCCACCACGACCACGCGTTGCAGCGCGGCGACCTGCGTCGCGTCGGCCGCGACCTGGGCCACGCGCTCGGCGGCCGCGTACTGCTTGGTGGCGATGCCGTTCATGCCGGCGACGATACCGAGGGTCATGAGGATGGACAGCGCGAAGGCGGCGGCTTGGGCGGTGGACTTGGTCATGATGGGCTCCTTGGGGTGGTTGGTTCGGGATCGCGTTTCGTGTTCCGATGGGTGGACTGTCCGGGATGGCGTCCGGCGTTCAAACCGGCTTGCGACGAGCCGGCCCGTCGACGGCGCCAGACGTCGCCGCGGCCGACGGACCGGCGTCCGGCGACTCAGAGGTGGCGCGTCGCGTCCAGCGCCGCCGCCAGCTTCCAGGCCTCGCGGACGGAAGCGCCTTCGATGACGCCGGCCGGCGCGCCGATGTCCTTGAGCGTGGCCGCGTCGAGACGCTGCAAGCCCGAGTCGATCCAGGCCTGGTCGACGCTCTCGCGCGTGACCACGGAGCGGCTGAAGTAGCGGGACGCCGCTTCCAGCAGCCGGCTCGCGAGCGACGGGGTGACGGTCGGGGTGATGGTGAACGTGGTCATGGTGATCTCCTGTTCTTGTGTTGGTAAGAATAGGACGGACATTGGCCCGCGTATATCGACTTGTTCTGCAGAAATTGGTAAGCTGGACTGACCAATGGCCCGCATCCCACTCCAGTTCCTGCCCACCTTCGTCGCGGTCGCCCGGCTGCAGACGCTGCGCGCGGCGGCCGATTCCCTGCACCTGACGCACAGCGCGGTCAGCCAGCAGATCGGCGAGCTCGAAAGCCGGCTCGGCTTCCCGCTGTTCGACCGGCGCGGGCGCCGCGTGCACCTGAACGCGGCCGGCGAGGCGCTGCTGCGGCATGCGAGTCCCGCGCTGGCGCAGGTGGACGACGGCGTGCAGGCCGCGGCTGCGGCGGCCCAGGGCGCCGCGCAAGGCATCCGCATCACGATGCTGCCGTCCTTCGCGCAGCGCTGGTTCCTGCCGCGGCTGGGCGCCTGGCGCGCGCGCCATCCCGACATCCCGATCGACATCGAGGCCTCCGCCGGCATCATCGACCTGCAGCGCGACGGCTTCCATGCCGCGATCCGCACGGGCGCGGGACCCTGGCCGGGGCTGGTGTCGGAGCGGCTGTACGAATCGCCCACGCCGTTCATCGCCGTGGCCGCGCCCGCGGTGGCGCGCCGCCTGCGCGAGGGCCAGCCGGCCGACCTCGCGCGCGAGCCGCTTCTGGGCGACAGCGAGGTGTGGGAGAAGTGGTTCGCCGGCGCTGGCGTGCACGCGCGCGCGACGCCGGTGGCATCGTTCAACGACGTCGGCCTGATGCTGCAGGCCACCGAGCAGGGACTGGGCCTGTCAGTGGTGCGCGAACTGCTCGCGGCCGACGCGCTGCGCGACGGCCGTCTGGCGCGGCTGTTCGACGTGTCGGTGGTGCTGGACGGCGTCCAGCCCTACAGCTTCGCGTTCCCGCCGGCGCTCAAGGAGTGGGCGCCGCTCGTGGCGCTGCGGGCGTGGGTGCGCGAGGAGTTCGACGCGTCACTGGCGACGCTCAAGACCATCGCGCGCTGAAGGCTCAGCGGGCGCTGACGTCCAGGCGGACGGGCTGGGCGACCGCTCTCGGCGCGATCGACGCGGTCGCGGCGACGGCCTTGGGCTCGGACTTGGGCGCCACGAACAGCGCCTGCACCGGCTCGTCCTCGGGCAGCACGTAGACCACGCCGTGGCTGTGGCCCATCGTCGGGATGACGACCGACCAGAAGAAGTCCTCGGGCACCACGACGCAGCCGAGCGAGAGCCGCTTGTTGTTCGGGTCGTCGGTGGCCAGGCTGTTGACGCGCTGCATCTGCGAGATGCCCGGGCGCACGCGGTGGATCGCGATCCCGGTGTCGTAGTCGACCCAGACCACCGGCTCGCCGTGCAGGTTGCGGCCCGGCTGCGATTCGAAGCGGCCTGCGGGCGTCTTGCGCTCGAAGGGCAGCAGGTCGGACGGATTCTTCTGGCCCGCGCCCGGCACGGGCACGTCGCCGCGGCTCTGGCCGAGGATGGTGGACGACTCGCCCACGAGCTTGCCGCCGGCGCCGAACACGAAGATGCGCGCCGCCTTCTTGTCGACGATCACGAAAGGGTGGCCGTGGTCGTCTCCCTTGGCGTGGATCCAGTGCTCCACGTAGCGCGCATCGTCCGACGCGTCCGCGGCGGTCAGCGCGGACAAGGGCTCGCCAGGGCGAGACGTCGGGTCGGTGAGTGCGAAAGCCGTGGACGAGGCCCACGCGACCGTTGCGGCGACTGCCAGCTTGCCCCAAAACTTCATCTCGACGATTCCGATCCTGCTCGTGGCCCCGGTTGGAAGTGCCGGGGACGGGCACGATTTCGCGCCCTTGTCCTACATGGTAGGGGCAGATCTTACGGTGAATATGAAGGGTTTGCGGCAATAAAGCACGCCAATTACGATCTTCTACTCGACGGAACACTCGCTCATCGGTTGGCAATTTGCACCAAGTCGCCGCATCCTGTCGAGCAGGAAACCCGCATGGCGACGCGCTGTCACAGTTCGGTGCGCAGCGCCCAGACCTCGGGGAACAGCACCGTGTCGAGCATCTTGCGCAGGTAGCTGACGCCGCCGGTGCCGCCGGTGCCGCGCTTGAAGCCGATGATGCGTTGCACCGTCGTCAGGTGGCGGAAGCGCCAGAGGCGGAACGCGTCCTCCAGGTCGGTCAGCTCCTCGCCCAGCTGGTACAGGTCCCAGTGGCGGTTCGGATCGCGGTAGACCGCCAGCCAGGCGTCGCGCACGGCGGCGCTCTCCACGTAGGGCTGCGTCCAGTCGCGCTCGAGATAGTCGGCGGGGATGGGCAGGCCGCGGCGCGCGAGCAGGCGCAGGCTCTCGTCGTACAGCGACGGCGCGCGCGAGGCCAGCTCCACCTGCGCGAGCAGGTCGGGGCGGTGCGAATGCGGCTTGAGCATCGCGGCGTTCTTGTTGCCCATCGCGAACTCGATGCAGCGGTATTGCCAGCTCTGGAAGCCGCTGCTGGCCGCCAGGTAGGGACGGATCGCCGAATACTCGGACGGCGTCATCGTCGCCAGCACGTCCCACGCATGCACCAGCTGCTCCATGATGCGGCTGACGCGCGCCATCATCTTGAACGCGGCGCCGAGCTCGTCGGCGGCGATGGAGGCGACCGCCGCGCGCAGCTCGTGCAGCATCAGCTTCATCCACAGCTCGGACGTCTGGTGCTGCACGATGAACAGCATCTCGTTGTGGTCCGGCGAGAGCGGGTGCTGGGCGGTCAGCACCTGGTCCAGGTGCAGGTAGTCGCCGTAGCTCATGTCCGACTCGAAATCGAGCTGGGCGCCCTCCTCGGCGACGATGCGCTCGCCGCGCGCATCGACCTCGGCGGCGGCGGGTGCAGGGTCGGCGCCGTGGCCCATCGGGCAGCGGCCGGCGGTGTCGTTGGTCTGGCTCATGGCGTGATTTTCCCCGCTCAGGTCACCGCGGAGCGCTTGTTGAAGCGCGCTTCGCGGAATTCGCCCGTCCGCATCACCTGCACCAGGTGATCCACCGCGTCGTACACGTCGACGAAGCGCAGGTACAACGGCGTGAAGCCGAAGCGCAGGATGTCGGGCAGCGCGGGGCCGCAGGCATCGGGCGGGGTGCCGGCGCGGAAGTCACCGATCACGCCGCGCGCGATCAGCGCCTGCACGATGGCGTAGCCGTGCGAGGCGCCGTCGGGACTCGCGTGCGTCAGGCTGACCTGGCTGCCGCGCAGGCGCGCGTCACGCGGGCTCGCGACCGCGAAGCCCAGCGGCGCGCAGCGCTCGTCGACCAGCGCGATGAAGGCCTCGGTCAATGCGATCGACTTCGCCCGCAGCGCCGCCATGCCGCCCAGCGCGTCGGCGGCGTGCAGCGTGTCGACGCCGCATTCCAGCGCGGTCAGCGACAGCACCGCGGGCGTGCCGCACAGGAAGCGTCCGATGCCGGGCGCAGGCTCGTAGTTCGGCCTGAACATGAACGGCGCGGCGTGGCCCATCCAGCCGGACAGCGGCTGCCAGAAGCGCTCGGCGTGGCGCGGGTGCGCCCACACGAAGGCCGGCGCGCCCGGGCCGCCGTTGAGGAACTTGTAGCCGCAGCCGATCGCGAAGTCGGCGCCGGCGTCGTTCAGGTCGACCGGCAGTGCGCCGGCGGAGTGCGCCAGGTCCCAGATCGTCAGCGCGCCGGCCGCGTGCGCGAGCGCGGTCACCGCGGCCATGTCGTGCAGCGCGCCGGTGCGGTAGTTGACCTGCGTGAGCATCAGCAGCGCGACGTCGGCGCCGCGTCCGTTCGACAGGCGTTCCACGATCGCCGGCGGCTCGAGCAGCTCCAGCGTCCAGCCCAGCGCGCGGCACAGGCCCTCGGCGATGTACAGGTCGGTGGGGAAGTTCTGGCGCTCGCTGACGATGACCCGGCGCGCGGGCGCGTCCGCCTGCGCGATGCGCGCGGCGGCGCTGAGCACCTTGTACAGGTTGACCGAGGTCGAGTCCGCCGCGACGCACTCGCCCGGCGCGGCGCCGATCAGCGCACCGATGCGGTCGCCCACGCGCTGGGGCAGCGTGATCCAGCCGGCATCGTTCCAGCTGCGGATCAGGCCGTCGCCCCATTCCTGCTGCACCGCGGCAGCGACGCGCGCGGGCGTGGCGCGGGGCAGCGCGCCCAGGGAGTTGCCGTCGACATAGATCACGCCTTCTGGCAGCATGAACTGGTCGCGCAGCGGGGCGAGCGCGTCCTCGGCGTCGCGTCGAGCGCAGTCGTCTCTGGTGATCATGGCGGTCGCTCCTGACGGCCCCGAAGGCCATCTTGCGGAATGGGATGCAATTAGTTTAGTATTAAACTATTCATACCTCAAGCAATTGGCGCCGGGCAGTCGCCGGCGCCAGCGCTCTCCAGGATAGATGAGGACTTCAATGCGCATCGTCTGCATCGGCGGCGGCCCCGCCGGCCTCACCTTTGCCCTGCTGATGAAGAAGCTTGACCCGGGGCACGACATCACCGTGGTCGAGCG
>DATCRO010000574.1:0-2215 GCA_036569025.1 Burkholderiaceae bacterium | reverse complement strand
GGCGCATGTTGGTCACGGCTTCGAACGCAGCGTCCATGGCCGTCCAGAACTTGCCCACCTCGGGGATGTTGGGCACCGGCGCGCCGCGGCGCGCGTTGTCCATCGTCGCGGCGATGTGCGGGTCGGCCTTGAGCTCGGCGTAGAAGGCCTTGTTCGCGGGCGTGCCCAGCGGCACGTCGGCGTTGATCGTGCGCAGGCCGTCCAGCGTCAGCACGTAGTGCTCGAGGAAGTCGCGCGCCAGGTCCTTGTTCCTGCTGGGCGCGGCGATCATGCAGCCCAGCACGCCCACGAAGGGCTTGGGCTCATGGCCGTTGACCGAGGGGATGGGCGCGACGCCGAAGTCGATGTGGCTCTTCCTGACGTTGTCCCAGGCCCAGGGGCCCGAGATCATCATCGCGATCTCGCCGCGGTTGAACGCGCCTTCCATCTCGGAGTAGCCCGCGCCCTTGGGCAGCACGCCGGTCCTGACGAGGTTCTGCAGCATCGTCATGGCCTGCACGGCGCCCGGCGCATTGACGCCCACGACGTCGGTGTCGAAGCTGCCGTCGGGCTTCCTGCCGAAGATCGTGCCGCCCGAGCCGGCCAGCAGCGGCCAGCTGAAGAAGCTCTTGTTGTAGTCCCAGAGGATGGCCTTCTTGCCGTGCGCCGACAGTTCCTTGTCGATGGCGACGACGTCGTCCCACGTCCTGGGCGGCTCCTTGAGCATCGCCTTGTTCCAGATCAGGCCGATGGCCTCGATCGACAGCGGGTAGCCCCAGGTGCGGCCCTGGTAGTTGAAGGCCTGCCAGGCCGATTCCTCGATGGCGTCGTGCACCGCCCGGCGCGGCTTGATCGGCACGATCAGCCCCGACTTGGCCCACTCGCCGGCGCGGTCGTGCGGCCAGCAGAAGATGTCGGGGCCCTTGCCGGCGCCGGCGGCGGCCTGGAACTTGGACGGGGCGTCGTCGGGGTGCTGCACGGTGACTTCGACGCCCGTGTCGGCGCGGTACCTGTCGCCGACCTTCTGCAGGCCGTTGTAGCCCTTGTCGGGGTTGATCCAGACCAGCAGCTTGAGCGGCTCGGCGGCCTGCACGACGGACGAGCATGCGAGCGCGCCCGCGACGATGCGCGCCGCGACGCGGCGCAGGGCGGGGCGCGTCGTCATGCGGCCTCTTGCTGCGTCTGGGCGACGTGCCGGCGGAAGGCCTGGCCCGCGGCGTCGAACAGGTAGGTGCGCGCAGCGGGGATCGCCAGCGCGACCGGCGCGCCGTTGCGCAGGCGCGTGGCGCCGTCCAGCTCGCACACCAGCGTCTCGGCGGCGCCGGGGTACTCGCAGTAGGCGTGCGTGGTCGAGCCCAGCGACTCGACGAAGGTGACGCTGGTGGCGATCACGTTGTCCGTCGCACCGGGAGCCGCGGCCTCGAAGTGCTCGGGCCGCACGCCCAGGGTCACCTTCTCGCCGGCGGCCGCGCGCGCGGCATCGACCTCGCAGCGGATCTGCGCCCCCGTCTGCAGCTTGACGACGGCACCGCTCGCGTCGCCGCTGACCACGGTGGCCTCCAGGAAGTTCATCTTGGGCGAGCCGATGAAGCCGGCCACGAACACGTTGTCCGGATGCTCGTACAGTGCGAGCGGCGAGCCGACCTGCTCGATGCGGCCGGCGGCCAGCACCACGATGCGGTCGGCCAGCGTCATGGCCTCGACCTGGTCGTGGGTGACGTAGATCATGGTGGTCTTCAGGTCCTCGTGCAGCTTGGCGAACTCGTAGCGCATCCGCACGCGCAGGGCCGCGTCGAGGTTGGACAGCGGCTCGTCGAACAGGAAGACCTCGGGCTTGCGCACGATGGCGCGACCGATGGCCACGCGCTGGCGCTGGCCGCCCGACAGCGCCTTGGGCTTGCGATCGAGCAGGTGCTCGATGTTGAGGATCTTGGCGGCCTGGTGCACCAGGCGATGGATCTCTTGCTTGTCGACCTTGGCGATCTTGAGGCCGAACGCCATGTTGTCGTACAGGTTCATGTGCGGGTACAGCGCGTACGACTGGAACACCATCGCGATGCCGCGCCGGGCCGGCTGGTGGTCGGTGACGTCGTCGCGGTCGCCGAAGCGGATGGTGCCCCCGTCCGCCTGCTCCAGCCCGGCGAGGAGGCGGAGCAGCGTCGACTTCCCGCAGCCGCTCGGCCCGACCAGCACGGCGAAGGCGCGGTCGGGGATGTCGACGCTCACGCCCTTGAGG
>DATCRO010000573.1:0-10614 GCA_036569025.1 Burkholderiaceae bacterium | reverse complement strand
CATCTGGCTCCTGGGCAACCTCATCGTGCTCGCGCTCGGTGGCATCCCGGGGACGTGGAACGTCATGGACGACCTGTCCCTCGCGTTGGGACGCATGCTGTCGCTCGGCACGCTGACGTTCGTCCACGCGACCTGGCGCGGCGAGCAGCGCGCGCTCGCGGCGCTGCGCCGCGGAGAGATCGAGCAGGCGGCGCGCCAACGCGCCGTCGAGACGGCCCGGCTGCTCGCGCTGCAGGCCCGCGTCGAGCCCGAGTTCCTGTTCGACACGCTGGGCCGCGTCAATCGCCTCGCCCGCCGCTCCACTGCCGCTGCGGACCGACTGCTGATGGCGCTGACGCACCTGCTCCGCGCACTCCAGGGCGGCGGCGCGCAGGCGGCCTCGTCCCTTCAGCGCGAACTCTCGCTCGTGAGCGCCTATGCCCGCACGAGCGCGCGCTCGGGGTTGCGTCCGCCGCGGCTGTTGATGTCCGCGAGCGCGCAGGCGCGCGCCACCGCCCTGGCGCCGGGCGTTCTGCTGCCGCTGCTGCGCGACCTGGCCAGGCACGGGCCGTCCCGCTGGCGCCTGGACGCTCACCTCGAAGCGGACGCGCTGGCCATCGCCGTCGTGGCCGAGCCGGCCGATGCCGCCGCCCGGCATGCCCTGGCCGGCGTCGACCAGCCGTCGCTGCTCGCGCGCCTGCGCGGCGTGCACGGCCCGGGCGCCCGCCTGGCGATCGCCGAGCGCGACGCCGCCTGCGGCCTCCATCTCCACCTGCCCGTGCCCGATGACCGCCAGGGCCCTGATCGCTGAGGACGAGCCGTTGCTGGCCGCCGAACTCCGCGACGAGCTCGCGCAGCTCTGGCCCGAGCTCGAGATCTGCGCGGTCGTGCACGATGGCCACGACGCCTTGCGCCAGGTGCAGGCCCGCAAGCCCGACGTGCTGTTCCTGGACGTCCAGATGCCCGGCCTGGACGGCGTCGCCCTGGCGCGTCTTGCCGGCCCGCGGCCGCACGTTGTCTTCGTCACCGCCTTCGACCGCTACGCCGTGTCGGCCTTCGACGAAGGCGCGGTCGACTACCTGCTCAAGCCGGTGGAGACGGAGCGTCTCGCCCGCGCCGTGCAGCGCCTGAAGGAGCGCCTGGCCGATGCCGCGCCACCGGCAGCGCCCGTCCCGGCGCCTGCGGCGAGCGACGCGGGCGCGCCGTCGTCGCCGCTGCGCTGGATCAGCGTCCTGCAGGGCCGGGACGTCAAGCTGATCGAGGTCGACGACGTCTGCTACTTCCGCGCGGACCACAAGTACGTGGCAGTGGTCACCACCGACGGCGAGGCCTTGATCACCACGCCGCTGAAGGACCTGCTGCCGCGGCTCGATCCGGCCCTGTTCTGGCAGGTGCACCGCAGCACCGTGGTCAACATGCGCGCAGTGCACAGCGTCGCACGCACGCCGACCGGCCGGATGCTGCTGCGCCTGAAGCAGCGGCCCGAGCGCCTGGACGTCAGCGCGTCCTACACGCACCTGTTCAAGCAGTTCTGACGCGCGTGCCGCCGCCGGACACTCACTTGAGCTCGGTCGTGTAATTCACCGGCACCCACTGCCACGACTTGCCGGCCGCGCGCAAGTGGCCCAGGCCGGGGAACTGCAGGTGGGCGGCGGCCACCAGCGAGCCGTCCTTGGCCGCCTGCCTGAAGACCGCATCTCGCGCCGCCGCGGCGGCCTTGGCGTCGGAGTCGAACGCGATCGTCACGCCCGGGTTGGGCAACTGCACCGCGGCCACGTGGATCAGGTCGCCGATCACGACCAGGCGCTGGCCCTTGCTCTCGACGACGTAGCTCGTGTGGCCCGCCGTATGGCCGTGCGTGGCGTGCGTGCGGATGCCCGGCACCGGCTCGCCGTCGGCTTCGAACGGCTGGTACTTGCCGGCCGCGACGTACGGGTTGACCGAGCCCATCGCGCCCTGGAAGAAGGCCTTCATGTCGGCCGGCGCCTTGTCCAGGTTGGCCTGCGACAGCCAGAAGTCCGACTCCGCCTTGTCCGCGTGCAGCGTGGCGTTGGGGAACACGCGCTCGCCGTTGGCCGACAGGCCGCCGACATGGTCGGGGTGGAAGTGCGTGATGAAGATGTCGTCGACCTGGTCGGGCGTGTAGCCGGCGGCCTTGATGCTGTCGACGAGCTTGCCCAGCGTGGGGCCGAACAGCGTGCCGGCGCCGGTGTCGATCAGCACCAGCTTGGTGCCGGTGTTGACGAGGAACGCGTTGACCGAGGTCTCGAGCGGTGTCTTGACGAAGTCGCGCGCGAGCGCGGCGTTGGTCCTGGCGGCGGGTTCGTGCAGCAGCTTGGTCACGTCCAGGTCGACGGTGCCGTCGCTCAGCGCGGTGATCTCGAAGTCGCCGAGGATGGCGCGGTGGAAGCCGGGCGCCTGCGTGCGCACCTGCGGCGCGGCGGCGTGGGCCGCGGGCGCGGCGGTGAGCAGCGCGGCGCCCCCCAGGGCGATGGCGGCTGACAGGACACTCAGTTGGAAAAGGCGTTGGAAGCGGGTCATCGGTTGCTTTCGTCGAGGGCCGGAGGGTCGGCCGGTGAGGGTGCGGATCGCATTGTGTTGTTTTGCGAATTCCAGAACAATCCCAATATTCGCAAAGCATCGTTGCGATTCACGCAACCACGAGATCCATGATCGACGCCCTCCACAGCTTCCTTGCCGTCGCCTCGTCCAGCAGCTTCTCGCAGGTGGCCAAGGCGCAGGCCGTCGCCGTGTCCTCGGTCACGCGCAAGATCGACTGGCTGGAGGCCGAGATCGGCACGCGGCTGTTCCACCGCAGCTCGCGCCGCGTGATGCTCACCGATGCCGGCGAGCAGTTCCTGCCGCGCGCCCGCAACATCCTCGCGGAACTGGCGCAGGCCAGGGACGCGCTCGCATCGATCGACGCCGACCCGCGCGGCACCATGACCGTCACCGCGCCCACCATCTTCGGCCGCCGCCACCTCGCGCAGGCCGTGGCGAGCTTTCTCGAGCGCTACCCGATGATCGAGGTCGACCTGCACGTGAGCGACGCGCTGGTCGACCTCGCCGAGCAGCGCGTGGACGTGGCCATCCGCATCGGCATGCTGCCCGACTCCGACCTGGTCGCCACGCGCCTGGCCACGCTGCGTCCGCTGGTGGTCGCCAGCCCCGCCTACCTCGCGCGGCACGGCCGCCCCGCGCGGCCGGAAGACCTCGTGCGCCACGAGTGCATCACGGGCCCCGCGCCCACGGCCGGCAGTCCGTCCTGGCGCTTCGCCGGCGTCAACCGCGGCGCGGCGCTGCCCGTGCGCGGCAAGCTGCGCATCGACGACAAGGACTGCGCGCTGCAGGCCGCGCTGGCGGGCATCGGGATCGCCTTTCTTGCGAGCTGGGTCGTCAGCGAGGACATCGTCGCCGGCCGGCTCGTCTCGCTGTTCCCGGACATGAAGCCCGCCGACCCGGCGTCGCTGCCGGCGATCCATGCGGTGCGCATGCCGGGGCGCTCGTCGGAGGCCAAGGCGCGGCTGTTCATCGCGCACCTGCGCGAGGCGATCGGCGAGACGCCGTATTGGGACGTGGCGCTCGATCGCCCGCGCACGCGCGCGCGGGGGGGCGCGCGCGTCGCGCCCGCTCGCGCCTGAATGCGCCCGCCTGCGCGCGAGCACCGCGGCGCCGGGATCGATTCACGTCACTTGGTCGCCGGCTGGAACCGCGCGTCGCCGAACTGCCACAGCATGAACGACCAGCGGTCGGCCGCCAGTTCCTGGCGCTGCTTCTTGGTCGAGCCGATGCCGTGGCCGCCGTCGTACTGGATGCGCAGGAGCACCGGCTTGCCCGAGGCCGTCGCGGCCTGCATGCGGGCGGCCATCTTCATCGACTCCCAGGCCGGCACGCGCGGGTCGTTGATGCCGGTGGTCAGCAGCGTGGCCGGGTAGTTCACGCCGTCCTGCACGTGGTGGAACGCGTCCATCTCCAGCAGGCCGTTGAACTGCTGCTTGTCCTTGACGCTGCCGAACTCGGGGATGTTGGGCACGCCGTTGGCCGAGGTCTCGGCCCGAACGGCATTGAGCACGCCCACCTCGGGCACCGCCACCGCGAACAGGTCGGGCCGCTCGGTGATGGCGCGACCGACCGTGATGCCGCCGGCGCTGCCGCCGTTGAGCGCCATCCTGGCCGAGCTGGTGTAGCCGTTCTTGACCAGCCACTCGCCGCAGGCGATCGCGTCCTTCCAGCTGTTGGGCTTGGACAGCTGCTTGCCGGCCAGGTGCCAGTTCTCGCCGTAGATGCCGCCCCCGCGCACGTGGCAGGTGGCGTACACGCCGCCCAGCTCGTACCAGGCCAGCTGGCGCGGCGCGTAGCCGGGCGTGTCGACCACGCCGTACGCGCCGTAGGCCTCGAGGATCAGCGGATTGCCGCCATCGAGCTTCATGTCCTTGCGGTGCACGATGGACAGCGGGATCTCGAGCCCGTCGTAGCTCTTGACCTTGACCTCCTCGGCGACGAGGTCGGCCGGCGCGCCGAACGCGCCCGCGACCTGCAGCCCGGTGTCGGCCACCGGGCCGCCGTTGCCGGCCACGCTGTAGAACGCCTCGTCGTGCGTCCACGAGTCGATGGAGACGACGACGCCGGCACGCGTGAGGTCGTTGTCGACGATGGTCACGGCGCCGGATGCGGGCAGCTGCACCGGCTCGGGCTGCGCGTCCTTCGCATATGCGAGGCGGTACAGCTTGCCGACGGTGGCGTCGCGCGACTGGATGTACAGCCCGTCCTTGGCGGCGGCGATGCGGTCGACCACCTCCTCGCCCGGCGCCACGACGACGTCGGCCATCGCCACGTCTGGATGCGACATGCTCGTGCGGATCACCTTGTAGCGCGACGCGTTCAGGTGCGTGAGCAGGTACAGGTCGTCGCCGTGGATCGCGAAGCCGGTCACCTGCGATTCGCGGCCGACCAGCTTGCGCCACTTGACCTTCGGGTCGAGCGCCTTGCCTTGCGGCGCGGCGTACAGGTCGATCTCGTTCTCGACGCCGTTGGCCGGGATCGCCACCGTCCATCGCGTGCCCACGACCGGCATGACCACCGGCATCTCGGCCGCGGCGATCTTCAGGTGCGTGTCGGTGCCCGCGGTGAGGACGGCGACGTCGGCCGCGCCCCCCTTCATGCGGTGGAACCATGCGGTGGCGCGCTGGTACTTGTCCGTCTCGGGCGCGCCCTTGGCGAGCGCCTGCAGGCGCATGTAGAAGAAGCCCGAGTCATCCGGCAGCCATGCGACGTAGCTGTAGTGCGCGCGGTCGATCGGCGCCATCACCTCCTTGCCGGTGGCCACGTCCATCACGTGGATGACCGCCTCCTCCGAGCCGCCCGCGGAGATCGCGTAGGCCACGTACCTGCCGTTGTTGGACGCCTGGAAGAACTCGATGGCGTGCGGCGTGCCGTCGGCCTTGGCAAGGGCGTCAGGATCGACCAGCAGTCGCTCGGCGCCCTTGTAGCCCTGGCGCACGTAGAGCTTGAGCTGGTTGTCGTCGGCACCGCGCTTCTCGTAGAACACGAGGCCGCCGCCGGCCAGCGCGACGGACTGCACGCGCTCCTTGACGGAGTCGTCGAGCTCGCGGATGCGCGCCAGCAGCGGCGCGCGGCCCGGGATCGCGTCGAGCGCCTCGCGCGCGTGGTCGGCCTGCGCCTTGGCCCACTGCTGCACTTCGGGGGCCGACAGGTCCTCCATGTAGCGGTAGGTGTCGGTGACGGTGGTACCGAAGTAGGTATCGGTGACGGCCTTCACGGGCGCGACCGGGAGTGTGGTCGCGGCGGCCTGCGCCAGGGTGCTGGCACCGGCCAGGGCGGCGCAGATCATGCGCAGCGCCAGGTTCGAACGGGACATGGTCAGGACTCACGCGGCTTGTCGGAGCGCGGAGTATGCCAACGGCCGCGGGGCCTTCCCGTCAGCAATTACGCGTGTTGGGCAGGGTTCCCTAGGAGTCTGCGCGGCAGAAGCCGCGCAGACTCCTAGGGGACTTCCCCGAGGCGGCCACGCGCTGTTACCCGCTCAACCGATCGCGGCGTACGCACCGGTGCCATCCGGCCACGGTGTCAATACCTCGAACCCGTCATGCGTGACGGCCACCATGTGCTCCCACTGCGCCGACAGCGAGCGGTCGCGCGTGACCACCGTCCAGCCGTCGGCGAGCTCGCGCGTGCCCGGCTTGCCGGCGTTGACCATGGGCTCGATGGTGAACACCATGCCCTCCTGCAGCCGCATCCCCTCGCCGCGGCGGCCGAAGTGGCAGACCTGCGGGTCGTCGTGGTAGATCCGGCCGATGCCGTGGCCGCAGTAGTCGCGCACGATGCTGAAGCCGGCCTTCTCGGCCACCTGCTGGATCGCGTGGCCCACGTCGCCCAGCGTCGCGCCGGGCCTGACGCTGCGGATGCCCGCGCGCATGGCCTCGTAGGTGGTGTCCACCAGGCGCCTGGCGTGCACCGAGGGCGTGCCGACGTAGTACATGCGGCTCGTGTCGCCGTACCAGCCGTCCTTGATGACCGCGACGTCGATGTTGAGGATGTCGCCGTCCTTGAGCGCCTTGCCGTCGGGGATGCCGTGGCACACGACGTGGTTGACCGAGATGCAGGTCGTCTTCGGGTAGCCGTGGTAGCCGACGTTGGCCGGCACCGCCTTCTGCACGCCGACGATGTGGTCGTGGCACAGGCGGTCGAGCTCGTCGGTGGTGACGCCGGCCTTGACGTGCGGCGCGATCATGCGCAGGACGTCGGCCGCCAGCGCGCCCGCGGCGCGCGCCAGCGCGATCTCCTCGGGGGACTTGACCAGGTTCGCGCCGCGCCTCATCGCGCCGCCCTGCGGATCGCCTTGCCGGCCGTCGCCGAGGCCGCGGCGGCCACCTCCGGCTTGACGAAGCCCAGCCCGCCGCCGCCGGCCCGCGCGTCGCGCAGCATCAGCTGGCAGATGTCGCCGTAGTTCAGCTCGGGGTGCAGCTCGGCCAGCATGCCCACGCGCAGCCAGTGCTCGGCCTGCGAGTTGATCGACCGGCTCAACGCGTCGCTGGCGTCGCGCAGGTTGTCGTGCATCAGGTCCGAGATCTTCACGATGCCCATGCCGGGACTCCGTATATACGTTTCATATACAGAGTGTATATCAATCCGGTCAGGCCCGCAGGACCTCCAGCGGCCGCACCGTCAGGTACATCGGCACGGGCTGGCGCACGCCGCGGATGATCTTGAGCACGCAGTCGCGGTTGACGCGGCTCGCGTCGAGCGCCTGGTGCAACGCATCGACGCTCGGGATCGCCACGCCGTCCAGGCCCACGATCAGGTCGCCCTCGCGCACGCCCACGCGCGCGGCGGGGCTGTCGGGCTCGACGCTCATCACGCGCACGCCGGTGGAATCGGGCAGCTCGTAGGTGAGGACGACGCGCCGGTGCAGTTCCTGCGTCTGGCCGGCCACGCCCAGGTAGCCGCGGCGCACGCGTCCGTGCTGCAGCAACTGCGGGATGACCCAGTGCGCGATGTCGGCCGCCACGGCAAAGCAGATCGCCTGCGCGCCGCGGATGATCGCGGTGTTGACGCCGATGACCTCGCCGTTCGAATCGAGCAGCGGCCCGCCCGAGTTGCCGGGATTCAGCGCGGCGTCGGTCTGGATGACATCGGGGATGAGGCGCCCGGTGCTCGTGCGCATGCTGCGTCCCAGCGCGCTGACGATGCCGGCCGTGACCGTGTGCTCGAAGCCCAGCGGATTGCCGATGGCGATCGCGATCTGGCCGCGCTTCAGGCCCGCCGAGCGGCCCAGCGGCGCATGGCCCAGCGCGCCGCGCGACAGGCCGTCGATGCTCAGCACCGCGAGGTCGGTGTCGGGGTCGTCGCCGACCCAGCGCGCGTCGAACTCGCGGCCGTCCGCCAGCGACACCTGGTGGCGCAGCTCGGGCCGCGCGGCCGCCGGCGGCTTGCCCGCGCGCACCACGTGCGAGTTCGTCAGCACGTAGCCGTCGGGCGTGAACAGGAAGCCCGAGCCGCCGCCCAGGCTGGAGTCCGAGCCGCCCGCGCCGTGCAGCCGCACCGCGGCCACGCTGGGCCCGACCCGCTCCACCACCTGGCTGACCGTGCGCGAGTAGGCGTCCTGCAGGAAGGCATCGTTGGCACCCATGGGAATCTCCTTCGAGGCCGGAACTGCAGGGCGAACGGAGCGATTTCAAGGGCCGGGGCGGCGTGCCGGCCCCCCCCCGGCACCGACCGCACTTGCCGCCCCACGCCGGCCGCCACGGCGCCACAATCGCCCGATGCGTCCCGCCGACGTCCTCCCGCCCGCCCGCGACCGTGTGCTGCTGAGCGCCACCCTGGCGGTGATCCTGCTGACCTGGGCCGCGGTCGCGTTCGCGTGCTGGCGCGGCCGCCAGGATGCCATCGACGACTGGCGCTACTTCCTGGCCAACCTGTCGGAGATGGCGGCCCAGCACGCCGACCAGACGCTGGCCGCCGCCGATGCCGTGCTCGGGCGGGTGGTGGATGACGTCAAGAACGTGGCGCCCGTCGATGGCGCGGACCTCGCCCGCAAGACCGGCACGCGCGAGACCTACGAGCTGCTGCGCCGGCGCCAGGGCGACCTGCCGCAGATCGACGTCATCTCCATCGTGGGCAGCGACGGCCGGCTGATCAGTTTCTCGCGCAGCTTCCCGACGCCGGTGATCAACCTGGCCGATCGCGACTACCTGCAGGCCCACCTCGCCGACGACAGCCTCGCGCTGTTCCTGTCCACCCCCGTGAAGAACCGCGGCACCGGGCGCTGGACGTTCTACCTGGCGCGCAAGCTGCGCGGCACCGACGGCCGCATGGTCGGCCTGGCCATCGTGGGCATCGAGTGCGAGTACTTCCAGCACTTCTACGAGTCGATCGACTCCGCCCGCGAGGGCGTCACCGTCCTGCTGCTGCGCCGGGACGGCCTGCTGCTCGCGCGCCAGCCGCCGATCGACGAATTCGTCGGTCGCAGCTTCGCCGGCGGCCCGGTGTTCCAGCTCCTGGCGCGGGCCGGCGCCAACGTTCCGCGCACGGCGTTCATCGACGGGCCGCGCGTCGTCGATCGACTCGACGCACGCCCGAGGCTGGTCGCGCCGACGCTGTCGCGGGCCTATCCGACCGTCGTCGCCCTCGTGGCCACGAGCGACCTGATCCTGGCGCACTGGCGTCGGACGAGCATCGCACTCGTCGCGGTCACCCTGGCGTTCGACGCCGTGCTGGCCGCCTTCGCGATCGGGCTGGCCCGCCTGCTGCGGCGCCGGCGCGAGATCCTGTCGCAGCTCAAGGGCGCGCTCGCCGCGGCCGATGCGGCGAGCCAGGCCAAGTCCTCGTTCCTGGCCAACATGAGCCACGAGATCCGCACGCCGATGAACGGCATCCTGGGCATGACCGAGCTGCTGCTGCAGACGCCGCTGGACGCGCGCCAGCGGGAGCTGGCCGCGGCGGCGCACGCGTCGGGCCAGACGATGCTGCACGTGCTCAACGACGTGCTCGACGTGTCCAAGATCGAGGCCGGCAAGGTCGCGCTCGAGCGGGTCGACTTCGACCTGCGCCAGCTGCTCGACGACGAACTGGCGCTGTACCGCGCGACGGCCGCAGCCACGGGCATCACGCTGGCCGGCGAGTTCGACCCCGCGCTGCCGGCGCGCGTCATCGGCGATCCGACGCGGCTGCGGCAGGTCCTGACGAACCTCCTGAACAACGCCGTCAAATTCACCGAGCGCGGCGGCGACGTGCGGCTGGGCGCCCGATGCATCGGCGGCGACGCGACGTCGCACCGGCTGGCCTTCGAGGTGCGCGACACCGGCATCGGCATCAGCGAGGCCGCGCAGCGCCGGCTGTTCGAGCCGTTCACGCAGGCCGACGAGTCGACGACGCGACGCTTCGGCGGCACCGGGCTGGGACTGGCGATCAGCAAGGAACTGGTCGGACTGATGGGCGGCACGCTGTCGCTCGAGAGCCGCCCCGGCGCGGGCTCGACGTTCCGCATCGAGCTGCCGCTCGCGGCCTCGGCCGCTCCGGCACAGGCCGCGCCTCCCGCCGCGGCAGCCGAAGGCGCCGACCGCCGGCTGGCCGGGCTGCACCTGCTGGTGGCCGAGGACAATCCGGTCAACCTGCAGGTGGTCGTCGCGATGCTCGAAGGCATGGGCGCGCGCGTCACCTGCGCCGTCGACGGCGCGCAGGCCGTGGCGCAATGCCGCGACGGCAGTTTCGACGCACTGCTGCTGGACATCCAGATGCCCGGCATGGACGGCTACGAGGCCGCCCGCCGCATCCGCGCCGAGGGCGCGCGGCGCATGCCCATCATCGCCGTGACGGCCAACGCGATGCCCACCGACCGCACGCTGGCGCTGGCCGCCGGCATGAACGACCACCTCGCCAAGCCGCTGACGCGCGATGCGCTGGCGGTGATGGTGCTCAAGTGGGCGCGGCCCGTGGACGCGTGACGGCGGGATTTCCTTCCCTAGGGAGGGTATTCGTAGATACCGTCTCGGGCGTCAAGCCTTGACAGGCCAATCAGCGCGGTAGGGCTGGCCTGTGTGAACGACGCCGAAGCACAATTGCGCGAGCTTATGCATGGCGGCGCCGAGGGCACTCATCTTGGCCTTGCCGCGGGCC
>DATCRO010000572.1:0-8310 GCA_036569025.1 Burkholderiaceae bacterium | reverse complement strand
AGTAGGCGTCGAGATCGGTGGCCATGCGGGTCTTTCTGATTCAGGTCGGACGCTCGTCGTCGCTGTCATCGACTTCGTTCGATCGATGGACTCGACTGTAGCGAGGAGGGCGCGCAATGTGTGCGCAGGATGACGCAGGGCAAACCCCGGAAAACGCAATATCATGCGAGCGAAGTTCAATCCATTCGCATCTCATGCGCCAAATACCGAAATCCCTGCAATTGGATGCGATCGATCGCAGCATTTTGAGCGAACTGCAGAACGACGGGCGACTGCCCAACGTGGAGCTGGCGGCGCGCGTGCACCTGTCGCCGTCGGCCTGCCTGCGGCGGGTGAAGCAGCTGGAGGACTCGGGGGTCATCGCGGGTTACGTGGCGCTGCTCAATCCGAAGCTGGTGGGCCAGAGCGGCGTCAGCTTCACGATCATCAACCTGGCGACGATGAGCAATGCGCTGCTGGAGGCGTTCGAGCAGGCCGTCGTCGAGGCGCCGGAGATCCTGGACTGCTATTACGTGGCCGGGTCGAACGACTACCTGATCCGCTTCGCGTACCGCGACGCCGAGGACCTGGAACGCTTCCACACCGAGGTGCTGATGCGGCTGCCGGGCGTGGAGCGTTCGAATTCGATGCTGGTGCTGCGCACGGTCAAGAAGACGACGGCGCTGCCGGTGGGCGAGTAGCCTCGCCAAGGGCAGGCCGGCGCCGCCGGCCCGCTGGTGGACGGGCTCAGGCGGCCGCGCCGATCTCGGCGCCGCCGCGGCGCGTCTCGGAGGCCTTCATCTGCTTGTCGGCGGACGCGCGCGCGGCCGGGAACACGCTGCCCTGCTCGAGCGCCAGGTGCTCCAGGAGCAGCGCGGCGTAGACATCGGCCGCGTGGCGCAGCATGTCGACGTCGTAGCCGCCGAAGCCTTCGGCCACCGGCTGCAGCTGCGCGAGCACCTCGCGCCAGTTCTCCTCGAGCCAGCCCTGGTCCTGGCGCAGGCGGTCGATGCTGATGTCGATCGAGGCGTCGCCGCGGCCCGAGACGAGCGGGAAGATCTGGCGATCGACATCGAGGTGATGCTGGCGCGCCGTGTGCGAAAAGAAGTCGATCACCGAGCGGGCGTGGTCGCGCGCCCAGGTATCCCAGCCGCGGTCTTCCATGTGGTTCACCAGCGTCTGCAGCTCGCCGAGCCAGTAGCGCATCTGGTCGTGCGTGGCATCGAGGCGGTCGAGCATCGGCAGGGTGTCGTTGGCGCGGGTTTCGATCACGGCATCTCCTCGAAATGGACGTCGGTTGGTTGACTTCAGCATCGCATGGGGCGACGCCTTTTTCAAGAATCTTTTCCCCGGAAAAGATGTAACGGCAGCAGCGCGTTGCCGCCTCTTGACAGGGTCGGTTCCGTGTCGTGCTCGCCGTGCAGGGCGAGCGTCCGACGCGCGTGCTCGACCGTGTCCCCGATGTCGTCCGGGGTCACTCGTTCGCGGTACCCGGCGCGTTCGCGGGCAGGCCTCGCTGCGTCGATCCTGCACGTCGCGAACCGGTGCGAGCGAGCCGCGGGAATGCTGAGGTCCGCACCGCCGCGGACGCGTCCGGCGCGGGCTTGTCGATGCGCGAACGGACGCTTCGGAAAACGTCAATTTCGCATCGGAAAGAACGTTCCGCAATGCGGAATTGGTGGCTGGTGCGTCGCAGCAAAATTTCTCGTTATGAGAAATGGCTTTCCGTATTGCGACAATGCGATGCTAAGTCGTTGTTTAATAAGGACTACTTCTTTAGTCTTATATAAGACACATGTCTTCCATTTCTCCTGCAACAGGAATACGCTTGATCCCAACGAAACACCTCTTCTTCCACCCTTCACAGAACCCCCAAGGAAGCCACCATGACCCAACTCACCCGTGACCAGCAGATCGCCGCCCTCGAGAAGGACTGGGCCGAGAACCCGCGCTGGAAGGGCGTCAGGCGCACGTACTCAGCGGCCGATGTCGTGCGCCTGCGCGGCTCGCTGCAGATCGACCACACGCTCGCGCGCCGCGGCTCCGAGAAGCTGTGGAACCTGATCAACACCGAGCCCTTCATCAACGCGCTGGGCGCGCTGACGGGCAACCAGGCGATGCAGCAGGTCAAGGCCGGCCTGAAGGCCATCTACCTGTCGGGCTGGCAGGTCGCCGGCGACGCCAACAGCAACGGCGAGATGTACCCCGACCAGTCGCTGTACTCGGTGGACTCGGTGCCCAAGGTCGTCAAGAAGATCAACGCCACGTTCAAGCGCGCCGACGAGATCCAGTGGTCGGAAGGCAAGAACGACATCGACTTCTTCGCGCCGATCGTGGCCGACGCCGAAGCCGGCTTCGGCGGCGTGCTGAACGCGTTCGAGCTGATGAAGGCCATGATCGAAGCCGGCGCCTCGGGCGTGCACTTCGAGGACCAGCTGGCCGCCGCCAAGAAGTGCGGCCACATGGGTGGCAAGGTGCTGGTGCCCACGCGTGAGGCCGTGTCCAAGCTGTCGGCCGCGCGCCTGGCCTCCGACGTGATGGGCGTGCCCACCGTGCTGCTCGCACGCACCGACGCCGAAGCCGGCGACCTGGTCACCAGCGACATCGACGACAACGACAAGCCGTTCTGCACCGGCGAGCGTACCGTGGAAGGCTTCTTCCGCACCCGCAACGGCCTGGAGCAGGCCATCAGCCGCGGCCTCGCCTACGCGCCGTACGCCGACATGATCTGGTGCGAGACGGGCAAGCCCGACCTCGCGTTCGCCAAGGCGTTCGCCGACGCGATCCACGCCAAGTTCCCGGGCAAGCTGCTCGCGTACAACTGCTCGCCCTCGTTCAACTGGAAGAAGAACCTCGACGACGCGACCATCGCCAAGTTCCAGCGCGAGCTGGGCGCGATGGGCTACAAGTTCCAGTTCATCACGCTGGCCGGCTTCCATGCCCTGAACTACTCGATGTTCAACCTGGCCTACGGCTACGCGCGCAACAACATGAGCGCGTTCGTCGAGCTGCAGGAATCGGAATTCGCCGCTGCCGAGAAGGGCTTCACCGCCGTCAAGCACCAGCGCGAAGTGGGCACGGGTTACTTCGACGCCGTGACGACGACGATCGAGCGCGAAGCCTCCACCGGCGCGCTGAAGGGTTCCACCGAAGACGAGCAGTTCTTCGACAAGAAGCACGCTTGACGCGTGACGTCGCGCCGACCGGCGGCCGCGAGGGGCGGACGCCGGATCGGCAGCGACGATGGAGCCCACCCGACTTGAGCACCGGGTGGGCTTTTTTTCGTCCGTGCGCACCGGGTCCTCGGCCGGGCATGGGGACTGCCGCCCGCAGGAATCCGCACCCTGGTGTGTTCCAACGGACGAGAGGATTCCCATGACCAAGCAACTCAAGGACATGAAGGTCGCCATCGTGGTCGACGACCTGTTCGAGCAGGCCGAGCTGGCCGAGCCGCGCAAGGCGCTCGAGGCCGCCGGCGTCACCGTGCACATCATCGCGCCCAAGGGTCCGACGGTGACCGGCATGAAGCACCACGACAAGGGCGACAGTTTCCCGGTGAGCGTGTCGCTCGACCAGGCCAAGCCGGAGGACTACGACGGCCTCGTGCTGCCGGGCGGCGTGGTCAACGCCGATGCGCTGCGCATGAACGCGCTCGCGCAGGCCTTCGCGAGGTCCATCGACCAGGCGGGCAAGCCGCTGGCGGTCGTGTGCCACGGGCCCTGGCTGCTGATCTCCGCCGACCTCGTGTCCGGCCGCACGCTGACGAGCTGGCCGACGCTGCAGGACGACCTGCGCAATGCCGGCGCGACCTGGGTCGACCAGGAAGTGGTGAGCGACGGCAACTGGACGTCGAGCCGCAAGCCCGCCGACCTGCCGGCATTCAACCGTGCGTTCATCGAGGCGCTGCAGCGCGAGCCGGCGCGGCAGCCGGAGACGATGCCGATCGCCGATTGAGCGGCGCGCCGCCGGGCGCCGCGGCCGGCCTGCGGCCGCGGTCTTCCTGCGGTGGGATCAGCTGCCCGACGGCTCGCTGGCCCGCTCGGTGGAGCGCTTCGCGCGCTTGGCGTGCGAGTGCTTCCTGTGCGAGGAGGTGGCGGTGTTGGTGCCGCTGGTCTCCGGCGAGCTGCGCACGCCGGCACCCGTGTCGGCCGAATTGCCCGTGTTGGCGGTCGGGCTGGATTTACCGGTCGACGTGCCGGAGTTGCTGCCGCCCGTCGGGCTGGTGCCGCCCGACGGCGTGCCCGCGTTGCCGGGCGCGCCGGTGCTGCCCGACGTGCCGGACCCGCCCGAGCCGCCGGTGCCCTGCGCCTGTGCGAGACCGATCGCCCCGACCAGCGCGAGCGCGGTCGCCAACGTGTTGAGAGCCTTGTTCATTGCAATTCCCCTGTGTGTGCGCGTCTCGACCATCGAGGCGCGACACCGGGGGCGGCAATGCGAATGCCCCGCCGAGCGCGGTGCTTGACCGAACGTTTGTCCGGCGTCACGGAGGCGGCGGCGCGGTCAGCGCCCGCGCGTTCGCCGCCATCGACCGGTTGTAGCGCGTCAGGTGCGGTGCCAGCGTCTCGAGCGCGAGCGCCGCGGCCTCGAGCGTGCGGCCCTGCGCGATCCACGTGAACGCGAGCACGGCGCGCACCTCGTCGAACAGCACGGCGCCCGGGCCTTCGGCCTTGCAGCGCTCGAGCTGCGCGAGCAGCAGCTGTTCGCTCTCGGCCAGGCGGCCCAGGTGCTTGAGCGTGCTGCCCAGCTGGATGCTCGCGCGGCCGTGGCGGTAGGGGTCGAGCGCGCCGCTGGCCAGCGCGGCGCGGTACAGCGGCTCGGCCGCGTCCTCGATGCCGGCCGTATCGCGGGCGCAGGCGCGCTCGAACTGGGCGAACGGGTCGTCGACGGGCCGCTCGCTGCACAGCGCGTCGACGGTGCGCACGAGTTCCTGCGGCGTCAGGGTGTCGGCGATCTTCCAGGCGGCGGCGACGCGGGCCTGCCAGTCGGCGAAGGCGTCGGTATCGAGGGTGCTCATGCGGCGATGTTAGTTCGCGTCGCGGGCAGGGTCGTTCGAGGCGGTCGCACGCGTGCGCGAAGCGCTGGCTAGCATGTCCGCCACACCTTTCAAGGAGACCCGACCATGCCCGTGGACGCGAAGTACAAGACCACCGCCACCGCGACCGGCGGCGGCCGCGACGGCAAGACGTCGCTGGCCGATGGCACGCTGTCGTTCCAGCTCGTCGTGCCCAAGGAGCTCGGCGGCCCCGGCGGCGACGGCGCCAACCCGGAGAAGCTGTTCGCGCTAGGCTACTCCGCCTGCTTCCTCGGCGCGATGCGCGTGGCCGCGCAGCAGCTCAAGACCAAGGTGCCCGATGGATCGACCGTCACGGCCACCGTCGGCATCGGCCCGCGCTCGGAAGGCGGCTTCGGCATCACCGCCGAGCTCGACGTCCTGCTGCCCGGCATGGCCGACGCGGACGCGAAGTCGCTGGTCGAGACGACGCACACGATCTGCCCGTACTCGAACGCGATCAAGGCCAGCGTGCCGGTGCCCACGCGCACGCGCAGCGCGTGACGCCCGCCCGCGCCGGGACGCGAGGCCTACATCGATTCCTGCAGCATCCGGCGGTAGTCGTCGCGGCTGGCCAGGCGCGGGTTCGTCGCGTGGCAGTGGTCGACCAGCGCGTGGTCGATGATCTCGTCGAACAGCGCTTCGCTCACGCCCATGGCCGCCAGGCCGGTGGGCAGGCCCAGGCGCGCGGTCATGTCGAACACGGCCTGGGCGACGGCCTGGCCGTCCGAATGGTCGCGGCCGTCGGGCAGGCCCATCGCGTGGGCCATGCGGTTCAGCCGGTCGTTCCGGCGCATCGAATCGCAGTCCGCGTTGAAGCGGATGACGGCCGGCAGGAACACGGCGTTGAGCGTGCCATGGTGCAGCTTCGGGTTCACGCCGCCCAGGCTGTGGCTGAGGCTGTGCACGCAGCCCAGCCCCTTCTGGAACGCGAGCGCGCCCTGCATGCTCGCGCTCATCATGTTCCAGCGGGCCTGCCCGTCGGTGCGGCCGTCGCGCGTCGCGCGCTCGATGTGGCCCCAGCCGCGGCGCAGGCCGTCCAGCGCGATGCCGTCGGCGGGCGGATTCACCTTGGCCGACATGAAGGTCTCCAGGCAGTGCGCGATCGCGTCCATGCCGGTCGCGGCGGTCAGCATCGGCGGCAGGCCCATCGTCAGGTCCGGGTCGAGCAGCGCGACGCGGGGCAGCAAATGCCAGTTGTGGAAGCCCAGCTTGCGGCCGTCGTCGACGATCAGGATGGCGCCGCGCGCCACCTCGCTGCCGGTGCCCGCGGTGGTGGGCACGGCGATCAGCGGCGAGGCCTTGCTCGTGATCTTGTCGGCGCCGCCGGTGATCGTCGCCCAGTTCGCGAGCGGGCCCTCGTGCGTGGCGGCGATGGCGACGCCCTTGGCCAGGTCGATGCTGGAGCCGCCGCCCACGGCGACGAGGCCGTCGCAGCCGTTGTCATGGTAGGCCGCCGTGGCCGCGCGCACGGCGGCCTCGTTCGGGTTGCCGGGCGTCTGGTCGAACACGGCGTGCGGCACGCCGGCGAGCGCGGCCAGCGCGATGTCCAGCACGCCCGCGGCGCGCACGCCGGCGTCGGTCACCACCAGCGGCCTGGTGATGCCGGCAGCCTTGCATTCCTGCGGGAGCAGGCGCACGACGCCCGGGTCGATCTCGATCTGCGTGACGTATTGGAAGCGGGCCATGGCGGTCTGGAACTGGAGGCGACGACGCAGTGTAGGACGCGGCGCGGGACGCTGCTGTCGCGGCCGCGTCGCATGGCGCCGGCACGGTTCGGATGCTGAACCGGCGGCACGGCCGCGCGCGAGGCCGTATGCTTGCCGGTCGTGCCGCCCGTCACCGCTCTCCCGTGTCCGCCCAAGATCTCCTGACCCCGCGCATGGCCGCGCTGCTCGAACGCATCCAGCGCGCCAACCGTCCCGGCTTCGAGACGATGTCGCCGCCCGAGGCGCGCATCGCCTACACCGCCGCGGCCGAGGTGCTGGAGCCGCCGCGCGCGCCGCTGCCGCGGGTGGAGGACATCACGCTGCCCGGCGCCGCCGGCGTCGCGCTCGCCGCGCGCCTGTACGCGCCGTCGATGGACGTCCTGCCCGTGCTGCTGTACCTGCACGGCGGCGGCTTCACGATCGGCAACTTGGAGACGCACGACAGCCTGTGCCGCCAGATTGCCAAACGCAGCGGCGCCGCGGTGATCGCGCTGGACTACCGCCTCGCGCCGGAACACCGCTTCCCGACGGCCGTCGACGACTGCTGGGCCGCGTTGCAGCACCTCGCGCGGCCGGAGGCCGCAGCGCGCCTGGGCCTGGACACCACGCGCCTGGCCGTGGGCGGCGACAGCGCCGGCGGCACGCTGGCCGCCGTGTGTGCGTTGATGGCGCGCGACGCCGGCCTGCCTCTCGCGCTGCAGGTGCTCATCACCCCGGGCACCATCGCGCACGCCGACACCCCGTCGCACGCCCGCTTTGCCCACGGCTTCCTGCTGGAGAAGCAGGCCGTCGACTGGTTCTTCGACAACTACATCGCCGTCGCCGACCGCACCGACTGGCGCTTCGCGCCCGCGCTCGCGCCCGAGCACGAGGGCGTCGCGCCGGCATGCCTGGTCATCGCCGAATGCGACGCGCTGGTCGACGAGGGCGTCGCGTACGGCGACATCCTGCGCGCCGCCGGCGTCGCGGTCGACCTGGAGATCTACCGCGGCATGACGCACGACTTCATCAAGATGGGCCGCATGCTGCCCGAGGCGGCGCAGGCCCAGCAGGCCATCGCCGACGCCCTGAGGAAAGCCTTCGAATGAAACGTTCCGACTTCCGATTCGCCGACCCGCTGCGCGTGCGCTGGGCCGAGGTGGACATGCAGAAGGTGGTCTTCAACGGCCACTACCTGATGTACGTCGACACCGCGATGGGCAACTGGTGGCGCGCGCTGGCGCTGCCGTACGAGGACACGATCGCCGCGCTCGGGGGCGACCTGTTCGTGCGCAAGTCGACGCTGGAATACCTGGCGCCGGCGCGCTACGACGACGCGCTGGAGGTCGGCATCCGCTTCGAGTCGGCCGGCACCAGCTCGCTGCGCTTTGTCGCGGGCGTGTTCCGCGGCGAGGAACTGCTGGTGCACGGCCAGATCGTCTACGTGTGGACGGACGCGGCCACGAAGAAGCCCAAGCCGGCCCCGCAGGCGCTGCTCGACGTATTCCGCGCCTACGAGGCCGGCGAGGCCATGGTCGACGTCGCGGTCGGCGGCTGGAGCGAGCTGGGCGCCGAGGCGCAGGCGATCCGCAC
>DATCRO010000571.1:0-3881 GCA_036569025.1 Burkholderiaceae bacterium | reverse complement strand
GGACCAGGGCGAGCCCCGGCGGCGCGGCCATCGCACGCGGCGCCGGGCGCGACGGCGAGCCGGGCGTCGAGCCGGGCGATGCTTGCGCCGGACGCACCGGCGGCCGTGTCGGCGAGGAAGGCGTGTCGCGCGACGGCCCGGCCATGGCCGCGGGTGCGGCAGGCCTGGCATCGCCCCGCGCCGCGCTTCCCTGCGGACGCAGCCGCGCCCCGAGCGCCGCGAACAGGTCGATGTAGCGCGTGGCGTCCTCGGGCGTCATGGCGCGCTTGACGACGTAGGGCACGCCCGAGAACATGCGCTCGCGCCGCTGGTCGTCGAGCTTGAAGCGCTCGGCGACCGCGCTCTGCACCTGGGCGGGATCGAACCCGGGGAGCACCTGGCCGTCGAAGACGAGGTCGACCCGCAGGTCCTGGCCCAGGTTGGCGTTCATGGCGATGGCGTCGTCAGGCAAGGTGATCCTCCCGGGGCACACGGGCGCCATGCTAACGGCCGGGTTGCAGCGCCGCGAGGGTTTTTTGCGTGCATCGGTGACCGCGCATCGCATCTGGCGCGATGTCCGTGATTGACTACGTTGTCAAGCGCGCCTCGCTGCTGGCTCATCCCGCGAGCCTGTCGCGTGATCGGATGGCGCTCGTCCCGGGTCGGCAGCGCGCGTTCGATCCGCGGCGCGCGTTCAGGTACGCTGTCCCCCAGTCCAGGAGTTCCCGCGATGCACCAAGGTTCATGCCACTGCGGCGCCGTCCGCCTCACGCTGCCCTCGACCCCCGAGGTCGCCACGAAGTGCAACTGCTCGCTGTGCCGTCGCATCGGCGGCCCGTGGGTGTACTTCGAGTTCGGCACCGTGAGGATCGAAGGCCACCCCGAGTCGACCGAAGGCTACGTCCAGGGCGACCGCACGTTGAACACGATCCGCTGCCGCCATTGCGGCGTCACCACGCACTGGGAGCCGCTGCCGCCGGAGCCCGGCGTGCGGCACGGCGTCAACCTCGGCAACTTCGACCCGGCGCTGATCGCGTCGGTGCGCGTGCGCCGCCTGGACGGGGCCGACACCTGGAAATACCTGGACGAGTGAGGCTCAGGCCAGGCTGGCAACCTCGCCAGGAGCGAGCAGTCGAACGCGGGACACCCTTGTGGCCGCCTTGCGCCAACCAGGTGTGATCCTGGCGCGGGCGCAGTCGCAATCGCAGTCGCGCGACGGCATGTCACCGCCTCGCGCCAACCAGGTGTCATCCTGCGCGCAGTCGCAGGATCCACGGTGGCCAGGAAGCTGCTTCGCCGAGGTGGATCCTGCGACTCCGCTTCGCTCCGCGCAGGATGTCAACCGGTGTGCACCTGCCCGTTGCTCAGCAGCTGGTGGATGATCTGCAGGTCGTTCTGCGTGCCGGCGGAGGTCAGGTCCACGCCCTTGAGGATGATGGTCTCGTCCTCGGCGGACGCCACGTAGCCGTTGGCGAAGCCGCCGGTGCTGCTGATGTGGATGATGGTGTCGCCGCCGGACAGGTCGAAGTGCAGGTAGTTGGCGATGTTGCCCGGTTGCGTGCCGTCGTGGTTCGCGCCGGACAGCAGGTCGCGCAGGTCCAGCACGTCCTTGTTGCCGGCCACCGAGCTGAAGTCGGTGATGGTGTCCACGTTGGGCGTGCCCGCCGTGCCGTGGTCGCCGAACTCCCAGCGGAAGACGTCGTTGCCCGCGCCTCCGGTCAGCGTGTCGTTGCCGGTGCCGCCGACGATCAGGTCGTTGCCTGCGCCGCCGACGATGGTGTCGTTGCCGGCGCCGCCCAGCAGGCGGTCGTTGCCCGAGCCGCCCGTGATCGTGTCGTTGCCCGCCTGGCCCGAGATGAACATCGCCTGCGTCTGGGCGGACGCGTTGAGCGTGTCGGCGTTGGCGGTACCGCCGATCAGCGACGTGCCGTTGGCCACGCTGATCCACGACGTCGCGTCGTGCGACTGGCCGCTGGCCGTCGTGTTGACCGCGTCGAACTGCAGGTTCGCCGAGCCGGTGCCCACGTTGGTCAGCTGCAGCGTGCCCAGGTTCCAGCCGGTCAGGTCGATCGACTGGGTGTTGCCCGTGCTGGTGATCGTGTGCGCCGCGGTGCCGTCGGTGATGGTCATGCCGTTCTCGACGCCGGTGACGTGCAGCGACGTGGTGTTGGTGTCGGTCACCACCAGCTTGATCGCGTCGCCGTCGTTGGCCACCGCCTGGGTCTCGTAGCCGTTCTCCACGGTGTAGATGGCCTTGGCCTGGTCGGCGGTCAGCACGTGGTTGTAGATGTGCGCGTCGTCGAGCGCGCCCTTGTAGTAGACGTCGCCCGTCGTCGTGTCGCCGGAACTCGACGACCAGCCGTTCGTGTAGCCGAAGCCGGCGAGCTCGTTGGTCACGATGCCCGAGGGCACGCCGGAGTCGGCCGCGATCGTGCCCGAGCTGCTCAGCGCGCCGTCGATGTAGATCGATACCGTGCTCGATCCGTTGGCGTTGACCGTGCGGGTGATCTGCAGGTCGTGCCAGTTGCCGTCGTTGACCGCCGCCGCCGAATACACGCCGGCGGAGTTGGCGAAGCCCAGGCCGATCTTGCCGGAGCTGTTGAGCGTGCCCCACTGGATGTCGTTGCCGTCGCCGGCGCTCTCCGAGCCGATGATCGACGGACTGCTCCAGCCGATGTTCGTGCCGGTCTGCGTGGTCTTGAACCACACCGACAGCGAGCTGGTGCCCGTCAGCGCCGCGGTGTCGCCCGCCGGCACCGAGACGATGCCGCCCTTGCCGTCGAAGTTCAGCGCCGTGCCGGCCGTGCCGTTGTGGCCCGTGATCCAGGTGGGCGCCGTGCCGCCGTTGGCCGTGTTCACGTTGGTGAGCGTGCCGGTGTAGGCGTTGTACGAATCGGCCGTCGACGTGCCCGTGCCTTCGTTGAACAGCCAGCGCCCGACCGAGCTCACGCTGACCGTCGGCGTGGCCGCGTGGTCGACCGAGTCGATCGTGAACGAGCCCGTGGCCGTGCCGGTGTTGCCGGCGGCGTCCGTGCTGCTGACCGACAGGCTCACGGCGCCGTCGGACAGGCCGTCGCGCGGCATCGTGCCGGAGGTCGGCGCCTGCGCCGCCAGGTCGATGCTCCATGCGCCGGTGGCGTCGGTCGTCGCGCTGTAGGTCAGCGTGTGGCCGCCGGCGTCGGTCACCGACACCAGCACCGTGCTGCTCTTCTCGCCCGTGCCCGTGATCACCGGCACCGGGTTCGACGTCAGGCTGTCCGTGGCGGACACGCCCGTGTCGTTGGCCGCGTCATGCTTCAGGCCGATGGCCGCGACCGGCGCGGTGTGGTCCTCCGTGAACGCGCTGGTGGCCGCCACGGACACGTTGCCTGCGGCGTCGGTCGCGACGACCTTGAGCGTGACCGCGCCGTCCACCAGGCCGCTGGCGGGCAGGGTGCCCGAAGTCGGCGTGGCGGTGGCCATGTTGACCGACCAGTTGCCCGTCGCGTCCGTCGTCGCGGTGTACGTGACGGCGCCGCCGGACGACGGCGTCACCGTGACGGTCACCGTGCTGCTCGCCTCGGCGGTGCCGGTCAGGATCGGCTTCTGGTTGTTGGTCAGGTTGTCGGTGGCCGACGTGCCGGTGTCGTCGGCGGCGTCGTGCTTCAGGCCGATCGTCGCGGCACCCGGCGCGGTGTGGTCCTCGACGAACGAGCCGGTGGCCGTCGTGCTGTTGCCCGCGGTGTCCGTGGAGACGACCTTCAGCGCCACCGTGCCGTCCGGCAGGCCCGCGGCCGGCATGGTGCCGCTGGTGGGCGTGGCCGTGGCGGTGTTCAGCGACCAATTGCCGTTGCTGTCGGTCGTCGCGGTGTAGGTCAGCGGCGAGCCGGAGGCCGGCGTGACGGTGATGGAGACCGTGCTGT
>DATCRO010000570.1:0-3849 GCA_036569025.1 Burkholderiaceae bacterium | reverse complement strand
AGTTTCGTCTTCATGGGGCTCCTCTTTTCGGGTGGCAGCATTTCTTCGGGAACGCGGCCGGTTGGGTTTTGGGTCGTGCCGTCTCTCCACGAGCTCAGACGGTGCACCCTCGGGCTAGAAACCTGGTATGCGACAAGGTAGTACCACTGTACAACCAGTCTAGACCGGGGCTCTATGCGTTTACCCTCATATTGCGTTTCGGCAACACCTCATTTACCCGTGGAACCGCCGCAAATTCACGGTCCGTGCGACCGCCCCGCCGTGGTTCGCTCGACCGGTCCGCTTGACGCTTCTTTGGTGCCTGAGTGGTATGCTAGTCAGACTGCGGCTCCCGGCGCCCCGGCTTACCCTGCCGGCGGCGGGCGGAGCCTCCGCAGCACCCGACAACACGAACAAGGGCACGCACATGAGCGCGCTGGCACAACTCCTGAACACGCTGGACCCCGACGGCAGTCAGCCGCTTTACCAACAACTGCAGCGCGCGCTGCGCGAGGCGATCGAGAAGCGCGTGCTCGGTCCCGACGACGCGCTGCCTTCCGAGCGCCAGCTGGCCGCCGACCTCGGCGTCTCGCGCATCACGGTGCGCAAGGCCATCCAGGGCCTGGCCGACGAGGGCTTCCTCGACCAGCGCCAGGGCTCGGGCAACTTCGTCTCCACCCGCATCGACAAGAACTTCGCCAAGCTCACGTCGTTCTCGGAAGACATGCGCGCGCGCGGCCGCACGCCGCGCAGCGAATGGATCAAGCGCTCCAGCGGCACCGTCACGCCGGAAGAGGCGATGAAGCTGGCGCTGAGCCCGGGCTCGCTCGTCTACCGCTTCCACCGCCTGCGCTACGCCGACGACGCGCCGATGGCGCTCGAGTACGCCACGCTGTCGGCGGCGGCGCTGCCGTCGCTGGAGTCGGTCGACAACTCGCTGTACGACGCGCTCGAGAAGGCCGGCAACCGCCCCGTGCGCGCGCTGCAGCGCCTGCGCGCGCTGCTGCTCAACGAGGAGCAGGCACGCCTGCTCGACGCCGACGTCGGCGACGCCGGGCTGCTCGTCGAGCGCCTGGGCTACCTGCGCGACGGCCGCGCCATCGAGCTGTCGCAGTCGATCTACCGTGGCGACACCTAC
This sequence comes from Burkholderiaceae bacterium, assembly GCA_036569025.1. Lineage (GTDB taxonomy): Bacteria > Pseudomonadota > Gammaproteobacteria > Burkholderiales > Burkholderiaceae_C > Scleromatobacter. The sequence continues at coordinate 2,732 of DATCRO010000570.1, read as the reverse complement.
GACTTCGTCGCGGAATTGAACGCGTCCTGAAGCGCGTCGGCCGGGCACGCGACCTGCCCGGCTTGGCGCTCCCCGGCGCCCGGATCCCCGTGCGTGGGCGATTTTTCGCCCCCCAGGTCGGCGTTTGCGCCCCGTTCCGCGTTTTGGGGACAATGGCAGACTTTTCTGCTCGCACCCGGGGCGCCGCCCGCGTGCAATCGTGACCTCCATTTCCGCGTTCGGCGCAGCGTTTCCCCTGGGACAGACATGAGAGCCTTCCATTCGCGCGCCGCCCTGGCGCTGACCCTCGCCGCCGGCCTGGCCGCCACGCTCCCGGCCGCCGCCGCCGACACCGCCGCGGCGGCCGCATCGCAGCCTGCGAACACCGTGCGTCCCGCGTTCGGGTCCGCGTTCAACACGGCCCAGGAAGCGCTCAAGGCAGGCAACGGCGCGGTGGCGCTGGCCAAGCTCAAGGAAATCGAGGCGATCCCCGACCTGAACCCGTACGAGAAGTACCTCATCCTGCGCCTGCGCGGCCCGGCCGAGTACTCGCTGAACGACTACACCGCGGCCGCCGCCGACTACGACGCGATCCTCGCCAACCCGCTGCTGCCGCCGGAAGACCGCGTGGCCATGCTCAAGGCGCTGGCCGGCATCTACTACGGCAGCGAGAACTACCCGAAGGCCGCGGTCGCCATCCAGCGCTACCTGGACGCGGGCGGCAACGACCCGCAACTCAAGGAACTGCTGCCGCAGGCCCAGTACGCCGCCAAGGACTACGCGAACGCCGCCAAGGGCTTCCGCGCCGAGGTGGACGCCACCTACGCCGCGGGCCGCGTGCCCACCGAGAAGCTGCTGCGGCTCGAGTACAGCGCGTACGTCGGCCTGAAGGACGACGCCGGCGTCGTCTCCGCGATGGAACACCTGGCCGTCAACTACCCGAAGGCCGACTACTGGCGCGACCTGATCCCGCGCGTTCGCGAGGTCGACAACTTCTCCGAGCGCCTCGTCCTCGACTACTACCGCCTGAAGGCGCAGGTGTTCGGCCAGGTCGACGACCGCGAGCGCCTGAACTACGCCGCCATCGCCGCGCGCGCGGGCTATCCGGGCGAAGCCAAGAAGGTGCTGGACGCCGCCGCCGCCGGCAAGCCGTTCGCGGGCAACGAGGTCGCCGACGCGAACCGCCTGCGCTCCGAGATCACCAAGGCCGCCGCGGCCGACGTGGCGCAGCAGAACGCCAACGAGACGGCCGCGCGCAACGCCAAGGACGGCAACGCGCTGGTGTCGCAGGGCCTGCTCGAGACGGTCACCGACAACGCCGCCAAGGGTGCGCAGCTGATCGAGCAGGGCATCGCCAAGGGCGGTCTCAAGCAGCCCGAGGATGCCAAGCTGCACCTGGGCTACGCGCAGGTGCGCGCGGGCCGCGACGCCGATGCGCTCAAGACGTTCCAGTCGGTCAAGGGCCCCAACGGCTTGACCGAACTCGCGCACATGTGGGTGCTGTACCTGGAGTCCAAGCAGGCTCCCGCGGCCGCGCCGGCGGCTGCCGCGTCGCACTAAGCGCGGCTCGCAGCAACGACAAGGCCCCGCTCGCGGGGCCTTTTTCACGATTCATCGCCGATTCGCGGGGAGTGTGACTCCGCGGCGGGTCGGAGAAGGCCGCATCGCAAAGGGCGTCTGCCCCGGCGCGATGTCATCCTGCGCGCAGTCGCAGGATGACACGTTTGTTCTTCGTAGGAGCCGTGCCTCGCGTCGACCAGATCCCCGCAGATCGGCGAAGACCCCATTCATGGGCAGGGGCCGCCTCAGGCGCTGAGCTGCAACGCCTCGCCCGCGCTGTCGAACAAGCGGCTGCGCGCCAGGTCCGGCCGCAGCGCGACCCGGCTGCCCGCGGCCAGCGGCTCGGCGTGGCCGGGCAGTCTCACGATGACCGGCGCGGTCTGGCCGGCGCAGCGCACGTGCACCAGCGTGGCGTCGCCCAGGCGCTCCACGAGATCGACCTGGCCCTCGAGCGCGCCCGCGCCGGCGGCCGCGAGTTCCACCTGGTCGGGACGGAAGCCCAGCGTCGCGGCAGCGCCGGGCGCGGCGCCCGCGGCCGGCGCGCCGAGCACGAACTCGCCGCCGCCCTCGTGCGCGCGCACACGCAGCCCCGCGGGGTCGTTGGCGCTCACGGTCACGGGCACCAGGTTCATCTTCGGCGAGCCGAGAAAGCCGGCCACGAACAGGTTGGCGGGGCGGTCGTACAGCGCCATCGGCTCGCCCACCTGCGCGATGCGCCCGGCATTGAACACGGCGATGCGCTGGCCCAGCGTCATGGCCTCGACCTGGTCGTGCGTCACGTAGACCATCGTCGTGCCCAGTTCGCGGTGCAGGCGCGCGAGCTCGGTGCGCATCTGCACGCGCAGTGCCGCGTCGAGGTTGGACAGCGGCTCGTCGAACAGGAACACCTGCGGCTGGCGCACGATCGCCCGGCCGATCGCCACGCGCTGGCGCTGGCCGCCCGACAGCGCCTTGGGCTTGCGATCGAGCAGCGCGCTGATCTGCAGGATCTCCGCGGCGCGACCGACCGCCGCGGCGATCTCGGCCTTGGGGCGCCCGGCCATCTTCAGCGCGAAGCCCATGTTCTCGCCGACCGTCATGTGCGGGTACAGCGCGTAGCTCTGGAACACCATCGCCACGCCGCGGTCGGACGGCGAGACGTCGTTGACGACGCGATCGCCGATCGCCAGCGTGCCGTCGGTGATCTCCTCGAG
>DATCRO010000569.1:0-2517 GCA_036569025.1 Burkholderiaceae bacterium | reverse complement strand
GCACGTCCACAGCTGCGCGTCGGCCAGCATCGGGCGCTGCGCCTCGGAAGCGGGCGAATCACCCAGCGACGCGATGGCCACGGCCGCGGGACGGCCCGGCGCCGCGTGCTGGCGTGCCAGCGTGCACAGCGTCTCGCGCGGGCCCATCTCCAGCAGCACGGCGCCCTCGTGCGCCGCCTGCGCGGCCAGCAGCGCGCGCGAGAACAGCACCGGCTTGCGCAGCTGCGTCGCCCAGTACTCGGGGTCGGTGGCCTGCGCGTCGGTCAGGCGCTGGCCGGTGGCGGTCGAGACGATGGGGATGCGCGGCGCCGACAGCGGCACGCCGCGCAGGAGCATCTCGAACGGCGCGACCGCGGCATCCATCGCCGGCGAGTGGAACGCGTGCGAAGTGACCAGCGCGCGCGCCGCGACGCCGGACTGCTCCAGCACGGTCGTCCACGCGGCGATCGCCTCGTGCGAGCCCGCGAACACACAGGCGCGCGGGCCGTTCTCGGCGGCCAGGAAGACGTCGGCGGGAGCCAGCGCCAGCGCGTCGGCCAGCGGCAGGCGCACCGACAGCATCGCGCCGGACGGCTGCGCCTGCAGCAGCGCGCCGCGCCGCGCGACGAGGCGCGCGGCGTCGGCGAGCGACATCACGCCCGCGATCACCGCCGCCGGGAACTCGCCGATGCTGTGGCCGACCAGCGCTGCCGGCTGCAGGCCGCGCGCCTGCCAGGCGCGCGCGAGCGCGACCTCGATGCAGAACAGCGCGGGCTGCGTCGCCTCGGTCGCGCGCAACGCGTCGGGCGATGGGTCGGCCAGGCGTGCGCGCAGGTCGAAGCTCAGGTGCGGCGCGACGGCGTCCAGCGCCTCGTCGAACGCGCGGCCGAAGGCGGCGTCGGCACGCGCGAGCGCCAGGCCCATGCCGGCGTACTGCGCGCCCTGGCCCGGGAACATCCAGACGGTGGCCGGCGTCTTCGCGCCGAGCGCGCCCGACACGCGAGACGCGTGCCCGCGCGTGCGCAGCGCGGCGACGGCCTCGGCCACGTCGGCCGCCACGATGGCCGTGCGATGCACGAAGCGCGAGCGGCCGTGTTGCAGCGTGTGCGCGACGTCCGCGAGGTTCGCATCGGGATTCGCCTCGAGATGGTCGGCCAGCCTCGTCGCCATCGCCTCCAGCGCCGCCGCCGAACGCGCGGCCAGTTGCAGGCGCTGCGCGCCCTGCGCGCGGCTGGAGGGCTCGCGCAGCGGTGCTTCTTCCAGGATCGCGTGGGCGTTGGTGCCGCCCACGCCAAAACTGCTGACGCCGGCGCGGCGCGGAGCGGTCGCGCGCGGCCACGAGTGCGGGCGGTCGTTCACCACGAAGGGCGAGCCCTCGAACGGGATCGCCGGGTTCGGGCTCGTGTAGTGGATCGTCGCGGGCAACTGCTCGCGCTGCAGGGCGAGCGCCGTCTTGATCACCGCCGCCGCGCCGGCCGCGATCACGAGGTGGCCGACGTTGCTCTTGAGCGAACCGATGCGGCAGAAGGCCTGGTCCGCCGTGCTGCGGCGGAAGGCCTGGTTCAGCGCCTCGATCTCGACCGGGTCGCCCATCGGCGTGGCGGTGCCGTGCGCCTCGACGTACGAGATGCTGCGCGCCGGCACGCCCGCGACGCGCTGGGCGCGCTCGATCGCCGCCGCCTGGCCGTCGACGCTCGGCGCCGTGAAGCTCGCCTTGTTGCGGCCGTCGTTGCTGAGGCCCACCCCGCGGATCACGGCGATCACCTCGTTGCCGTCGCAGATCGCGTCGCTCAGCCGCTTGAGCACCACGACCGCGGCGCCGTCGCTGAAGACGGTGCCGCCGGAGCGGGCGTCGAACGTCCGCGTGCGACCGTCCGGCGACAGCATCGAGCCCGCCTGGTGCAGGTAGCCGCTGCGCGGCGGGCAGGTGATCGACGCGCCGCCGGCCACCGCCATGCGGCAGTCGCCCTGGCGCAGGCTCCAGAAGGCCTGGGCGATGGCGACCAGCGACGTCGAGCATCCGGTGAACACGTTGACCGCCGGGCCCGTCAGGTTCAGGCGGTAGGCCGCGCGCGTCGCGATGTAATCCTTCTCGTTGGCCAGCATCACCGGGAACTCGCCCAGCAGCTCGACCAGATCCGGCCGCGGCTGCAGGTGGTGCCTGTAGTACGTGGCGTTGTACATGCCGCCGAACACGCCGATGGGCATCTCGTCGGCGTCGGGCACGTGGCCTGCGCGCTCCAGCGCCTCCCAGCACAGCTCCATGAAGATGCGCTGCTGCGGGTCCATCAGCTCGGCCTCGCGCGGCGACATGCCGAAGAAGGCCGGGTCGAACATCTCGACGTCGTCGACGATGCCGCGTGCCTTGACGTAGTCGGGATCGGAAACCAGCGAGGCCGCCAGCGACGGATCGAGCTGGCCGTCGCCGAAGTGGGTGATGCTGTCGCGGCCTTCGCACAGGTTGGCCCAGAACTGCTCGACGTCGCGCGCGCCGGGGAAGCGGCCGGCCAGCGCGATGATGGCGATCGGCTCGTCGCC
>DATCRO010000568.1:0-3707 GCA_036569025.1 Burkholderiaceae bacterium | reverse complement strand
GCGCCGGGATGCGCGAGTCGCGCGACTCGCTGGCGCGCAGCGTGCGCATCATCTGGTAGCCGTCGGCGCCCGGCATGCCGACGTCGCTGACGATGATGGTGGGCCGCGACGTGGCCATCGCGGCGAGCGCGCTGTCGGCCGAGTCGAACAGCGTCACGTTGGCGCCCTGCTCGGTCAGCACGCGCTGCAGCAGCTCGCGCGCGTCGGGCTCGTCGTCGATGACGAACACCTGGATGCCGTCGAGCCGCGGCATCGCGACGGCGTCCGACTCGCCGCCCTCGGCGGTCGGATGGGTGCGTTCGCGTTCCGATTCGACCTGCATGATCGACACCGGCAGGTCGACCGAGAACGTCGCGCCCTGGCCCTCGCCGGGGCTCGCGACGCGGATGCTGCCGCCGTGCAGCTCGACCAGCTGCTTGCAGATCGCCAGGCCCAGCCCGAGGCCGCCGTGCGCGCGCGTGCTCGAGCCGTCGCGCTGCGAGAAGCGGTCGAACACCTGCGGCAGGAAGTTGGCGGGGATGCCGATGCCGGTGTCCGCCACGCTCAGCTCCACGTGGGAGTTCACGCGCTGCAGCAGCACCTGCACGCGGCCGCCGCGCGGCGTGAACTTGATCGCGTTGGTGAGCAGGTTCCACACCACCTGCTGCAGCCGCCCGGCGTCCCCGTTGACGATCGCGCGCGCCGGGTCGAGCAGGCTCACCAGGCGGATCTCCTTGGCGTCGGCGGCCGGCGCGGCCGAATCGAGCGCGGCCTGCACGACGTCGTGGATCGAGACCTGCTGCAGGTCGAGCCGCAGCTTGCCCGACATGATGCGGCTGAGATCCAGCAGGTCGCCGATCAGCTGCACCTGGGCGCGCGCGTTGCGGTCGATGACCTCGATGGCGCGCCGCTGGTCGACCGGGCTGACGGCATGTCCCTTGAGCAGCACCTGGGTCCAGCCCAGGATCGCGCTCAGCGGCGTGCGCAGCTCGTGCGACAGCGTCGCGAGGAACTCGTCCTTCAGGCGCGTGGCGCGCTGCGCCGAGATGCGGGCGTTGCGCTCGGCGTCCAGGATCTCCTCGCGCTCCTGGCTGGCCATCTCCATGGCCTCGGCGCGCTTGCGTTCGGTCAGGTCGCGCGTGAGCTTGGCGTAGCCCAGCAGCTTGCCCGTGTCGTCGCGCATCGCGGTGATGGTGACGTTGGCCCAGAACATCGAGCCGTCCTTGCGCACGCGCCAGCCCGTGTCGATGAAGCGTCCGGTGGCCGCGGCCTCGCGCAGCTCGTGCTCCGGCCAGCCGCTGTCGACCACCTCGCGCGGGTAGAAGACCGAGAAGTGCCGGCCGACGATCTCCTCGGCCGTGTAGCCCTTGATGCGCTGCGCGCCGACGTTCCAGCTGGCGACATGGCCGTTGACGTCGAGCATGAAGATCGCATAGTCCGACACCCCCTCGACCAGCAGGCGGAAGCGCTCCTCGCTGATGCGCAGCGCCTCTTCCTGGTTGCGCCGCTGCGTCAGGTCGCGCGTCACCTTCGCGTAGCCGACGAGCTTGCCCGACTCGTCGCGCATCGCCGTGATCACGACGTTGGCCCAGAACATCGAGCCGTCCTTGCGCAGGCGCCAGCCTTCGTCCTCGAAGGAGCCGTCCTCGCTGGCGCGCCGCAATTCCTCGCCCGGCACGCCCTTGGCCAGCGCGTCGGGCGGGTAGAAGCGGCAGAAGTGGCTGCCGATGACCTCCTCGGGCTGGTAGCCCATGAAGCGCTCGGCGCCCTGGTTCCAGGTGATCACGCGACCCTCGGGGTCGAGCATGAAGATCGCGTAGTCGCGGACGCTCTCGACCAGCAGGCGAAAGCGTTCCTCGCTGGCCTGCAGGCGGCGGGTGGGGCTGGGGGTCGGCTTGTCTTGGGTTTCCATGGTCCTGGCGCCGATGGACGACGAAGTCGACCGTGCGCGGCGCGTGCGGCAGGCGGCGTGCCAGGGTCGGGCGGGACGCACGCAGCGGCATGTTAGGCCCATGCGCGCGCCCTGCGCAGCGGGGCATTCCCCATCCGCGCCAGCCTGCGGCCAAGGGGCCCTGATCGTTCGTCCGAGGCATGACGCTTGCCTCGGGGTCATTCCAACTTTTCAACAATATCGGGAGTTTCAGCCATGCAGACGTCTCCGCCGACCTGGACGATAGCCACGCCCACCGGAGCGCCCGATCGCGCAGCGCGCGCGACCCTGATCGTCCTGTCGCACCTGCGCTGGGGATTCGTGTTCCAGCGGCCCCAGCACCTGATGACCCGCCTCGCCAAGCACTTCGACGTGATCTTCGTCGAGGAGCCGGTCCTGGCCGACGGCGCGCCCGTGCTGACGAGCGCCGTGCACGAGCCCGGCGTCGAGGTGGTCACGCCGCGAACCAGCGTCGTGGCGCCCGGCTTCCATGACGACCAGATGGGCGTGCTCAAGCCGCTGCTGGCGGACTTCGTGGCCTCGCGCGGCATCGTCGATCCGCTGGTCTGGCTCTACACGCCGATGGCCCTGCCGCTCGTGGCCGACCTCGAGCCGGCTGCCGTCGTCTACGACTGCATGGACGACCTGGCCTCGTTCAAGTTCGCGCCGCCGCAGCTGGTCGAGCGCGAGAAGGCGTTGATGGAACTGGCCGACGTCGTTCTGACCGGCGGCCCGTCGCTGTACGAGGCGCGCAAGGATCGGCACCCCAACATCCATTGCCTGCCCAGCGCCGTCGACGCCGCCCACTACACACCGGGGAGCCTCGATCGCGGCTCCGTCGAAGCCCTGCGGGCGGCCGAGCTCCATCGCGGACTGCCGCGTCCGCGCCTGGGCTTCTTCGGTGTGATCGACGAGCGGCTCGACCTCGAGCTGGTGGCCGGCATCGCCGATCGCCGGCCCGACTGGCAGATCGTGATGGTGGGCCCCGTCGTCAAGATCGATCCGGCCATGCTGCCGCAACGCCCCAACATCCGTTGGCTGGGCATGCAGCGCTACGAGGCACTGCCGCACCTGATGTCGCGCTGGGACGTGTGCCTGCTTCCCTTCGCCCTCAACGAGGCCACGCGCTTCATCAGCCCGACCAAGACCCTGGAATACCTGGCCGGCGGCAAGCCGGTCGTCAGCACGCGGATCCGGGATGTCGAGTCGCTGTACGCCGCCGCGGTGCGCTTCGGCTCGACGGCCGACGAATTCGTGGCCGCGATCGAGGCCGCGCTGGCGCAGTCCGACGACGAGAACCGCGACTGGCGTGCACGGGCGCAGGCGCTGGTCGACGGTTGCACCTGGGACGGCACCGCGGCGATCATCGTGAACCTGCTGATGGACTACGTCCCGGAGCGGGCGCCCGCGCCGGCGCTGCGGGCCGCGCCGGAGGACGGCGCGCCGCTGGCGGTGCCGCTGCCCGTCGAGATCGACGCGCAGTCCGTTCGACCGCTGGTCGCGTGAACGGGCGCCGGCCGTGATCATCGACGCTCACCTGCACTGCACCGGCGACGAAACAACGGCCGACGTCCTCGACGCGCTCGACGAGGCGGACATCGACATCGGCGTGCTCATCGCCCCGTTCCTGAGCAACGGCTACTCGATGGCCGACGCCGAGTCGATCCGGCGCGCCAACCAGCACCTGGCCCACCTCGTGCGCGGCCATGGGGACCGGCTCGTCGGCCTGGCGATCGTCAACCCGTCGCTGCCGGGCGCGGCCGACGAGCTGCGCCGCTCCGTCGAGACGCTGGGCCTG
>DATCRO010000567.1:0-3574 GCA_036569025.1 Burkholderiaceae bacterium | reverse complement strand
GTGAGCAGCCTCGCCGGTGCCGTCGGCGGCGCGATCGCGGGCGGCGTGCTGGGCTCCGGCGCCGCGGGCACCGGGCCCGTCGCCGGGCCCGTCGTCGAAGGCGAGCCGGCGCCCACCGCGGACCATGCGGCGCACGATCCGCACGTCGAGAAGGACGGCGGGCGCTGACGCCAGGTCGATCGACCGCCATCGCCACGCGCCTCACGACGTGCCCACCGTCCGGCAACAAGTGAACGCCGTGGCAAGGCGCGGCCGAAGTCCTTGCCACCGGCGCTGGTCTTCCATCCAGCGCCGTGGTCTCAGGCGAAGTTCTCGGCCGGCTGCTCGGTGGGCGATGCCTCGAGCTGCGCCGGGTCGTCCATCAGCGCCTGCTTGCGGGCGGCCAGCTGCTCGCCGAGCTGCTGCATGTCCAGGCGGGTCTTCTTCGCGCGGACGAACATCTCGTTCTGCTCTTCCTTGACGTGGTGCTTGACGTACTCCGACATCACCTTGATCTTGGCGTCGAACATCTCGCCGTCCGGCTCCTTGCCCTTGACCTGCGCGATCAGGTCCTTGAGGCTCTGGTGCTCGACCTGCGCCTCGGGGACGAGCTCCTTGTCCTTGAGCGCGGCCTTGACGGCCGGATAGAAGATCTCCTCCTCGATCTGCGCGTGGACGGTCAGTTCCTGGCAGATGGTGTCCACCAGCGTCTTCTTCCTGGCCGCTGATCGGGTCGACTCGTACTGCTCGAACAGCTCGCTGACGCGCTTGTGGTCGGCGCGCAGCAGCGCGATGGCGTCCGTGCGCGATGCGCCGCGCGCGGTCTTGGCGGCGGGCTTGCGGGCGGACGTGGATGTCTTGCGGGGTGCAGTTGCCATGATCTTGAAGCTCCTGTCGATGGATGGGTTGGATGCGCGGCCGAGCGCGCGGCTCGACGGTGGCAAGCCGCGCGCCGACGAAGTGCGCGCGAGCCCGTGAAGCCAGGTTCCTCAGGAGAACAGGCGCGCCAGCAACCAGGCGTTCAGGCAGATCACGAGCACCGCGGCGGCCCACAGTGCCAAGCTTGCCGCACGTCCGAACGCATGCATGCCCAGATGGCGCCGGCGCGTGGTGAACATGAGCAGCGGCACCAGCGCGAACGGCAGTTGCAGGCTCAGCACGACCTGGCTGAAGACGAGCAGGCCGCTCGCCCCGCGGGCGCCGAACCAGGCCGTGGCCGCCGCCGCGGGCCCGATCGCGAGCGCGCGCGTGAGCAGCGCTCGCCGCGCGGGCGACAGGCGGATGTCCATGAAGCCCTCCATCACGACCTGTCCGGCCAGCGTGCCGGTGATGGACGCGCTCAGCCCGGAGGCGAGCAGGCCGATGCCGAACACGGTGCTCGCCAGCGCCACGCCCAGCGTCGGCGAGATCAGCCGGTAGGCATCGGACAGTTCGGTCACGACAGCCTGCCCCGGCCGGTGGAAGGCGGCCGCGGCGACGACCAGGATGGCTGCGTTGACGAACAGGGCCAGCCCCAGCGCGAGCGTGGAATCGACGGTCGACCAGCGGATCGCCGATCGCACGCTGGCCGCGTCGCGCCCGCCTGCGCGCGTGCGCACGATCGCCGAATGCAGGTACAGGTTGTGCGGCATCACCGTCGCTCCCACGATGCCCACCGCCAGGTAGAGCATCTGCGGGTCGGCCACGATGCGTGGCGCGAGCGCCAGGCCCTGCAGGATGGCCTGGGCCGAGGGCCTGGCCCAGGCGAGCTGGGCGATGAAGCAGGCCGTGATCGCGGCCACCAGCAGGCCCACGACCGCCTCGACCAGCCGAAACCCGCGTGCCCGCAGTGCGAGCACGAGCAGCACGTCGACGACGGTGATGCACACGCCCGCGAACATCGGCAGGCCCAACAGGAGGTTCAGCCCGATCGCCATGCCCAGCACCTCGGCCAGGTTGCAGGCGACGATCGCGACCTCGCTGAACAGCCACAGGGCGAGGCTGGTGCGGCGTCCGAAATGGCGGCGGCAGGCCTGCGCCAGGTCCTCGCCGCCTGCCAGGCCCAGGCGGACGGCGGCGGCCTGGAACAGCATCGCCATCAGGCTGGAGGCGATGACGACGGCCAGCAGCGTCTCGCCATAGCGCGAGCCGCCCGCGATCGACGTCGCCCAGTTGCCCGGATCCATGTAGCCGACCGCCACCATGCAGCCGGGGCCCGCGAAGGCGCGGCAGCGGCGCGCGAACGCGCGCACGTCCAGGCCCGGGCGACCGGAGGCGGGGCCGCCCGGCCAGGGATGTGCCGCACCGGGCGCCGTGTCCAGCGCCCGTGTCATCGCGATGTCCTTCATGGATATCCGCCGGCGGGCCCGCGCGCGTCGCGGGCTCGTCGCGCCGGTCGCGTCCGGCGCACGGTCACTGCTTGGCCGAGGCGCCGGCGCCGGCGCCGTCGCCCGCGGCCGGCTTGGCGCTGCCGAGCTCCGCGCCGGTGATCGGATCGCTGTCGACCACCGAGGCGAGCCGCTGCTTCATCGCCTGCAGCGCCTGTCCTTCCTCGGGATCGCACTGCACCTCGAAGCCGCCGCTGCCGCCGTCCACGGCCGGGCGGCCCTCCTGGTAGTTGAAGACCGGCGACGCGTTCCACGGGCCGCGGCGGTCCGTCGCGAGCTCCGCGTTGCCGTCGGTGCCGCTCGTCGCCGCGCCGCCCGTCGCGCTGCTGCCGGCGTCGCCGGCCGACAGGCCGTCGCTCGTGCGGCGCGACATGTTGAAGTAGACGTTGGCGAACTCCTGCTTGCCGGGCAGCTTGCCCGGCGGGAAGTTGGGCTCGATCGAGTACAGCGCCTTCTCGAACGACAGCTGGTGCGAGATCTCGCGCGTCATCAGGAAGGTGAGCGCGTCCTTGACGCCGGGATCGTCGGTGCAGTTGATGAGCCGCTCGTAGATGATCTTGGCGCGCGCCTCGGCGGCGATGTTCGAGCGCAGGTCGCAGGTCGGGTCACCGATGGTGTCGATGTAGGCGGCCGTCCACGGCACCCCGCCCGAGTTGACGAGCGCCGGGCCGCCGCCGTACAGCACCTGCGTCACGTGCGAGTCGTTGCCCGCGCCGCTGATGGAGCGGTACAGCTCGGCCTCGCCCTGCATCGCCTCGGACAGCTGCCCCTTCGCGCCGCGATTGAGCATCGCGACGATGGTGCCGATCACCTCGAGGTGGCTCAGCTCCTCGGTGGCGATGTCGATCAGCATGTCGCGCCGGCCCGGGTCCTCCTCGGCGAGGTATTGCGTGAAGTAGCGGCATGCGGCGGCGAGCTCGCCCTGCGGGCCACCGAACTGCTCGAGCATCAGGTTGGCGAGACCGGGGTTGGTCTCGTCGACGCGGACGGTGTACTGGAGACGTTTGTTGTGCGAGAACATGAGCGGCCTTCCTGTTCCGATTCGATCGGCGATGAGGGGATGACTGAAACGTCGCGAAGCGGGCGACGGCGACACGTGGCAATGCGGGTTCCAGGGCCGAACGCGCGCTGACGGCGGTTCGCTCGCGACGGGCGGAGTCGAGGAGGGCCCGCGTGGCTGAGCGAGCATCCGGGCAGCGCCGGCCCGTTTTTGGCGACGCACGCAACGG
>DATCRO010000566.1:0-8985 GCA_036569025.1 Burkholderiaceae bacterium | reverse complement strand
CCCCGCCTGCAACCATCCCACGCCCGGGAAACGAGCTGTTTCGGCCTCGGCGCGACACAAGGTACTTACCCTTCACCAAAGTTGGGGGGAAAGCACCCCGGAACGGGTCGGGACCGCCCCGGGACGGGGCGGACTGCGGGTTCATCCCATGTCGGTGCAGGGACCCGCTGTCTAACATTTCATTCAATAAATAGAACGGTCGTTCTATTTTGGCAAAGAGATTCGACGGTGCATCCGGCCGCCGGTTCTCGCAGCGAATCGGAGTACCCCGTGGTCGTCGTTCCCCTGTCCCAGCTCAGCGCGTTCAAGGCGATGAAGGACGGCTTTGCGCAGCGCGGTCTCGACCTGCCCGGCATCCTGGCCGAAGCCGGGCTCAATCCCGACCCGAACGAGTCCGTCGATGCCGAGCACCTGGCCGACATCTTCAGCGTCGCCTGGCGCGTGGCCGTCGAGCAGACGGGCGACCCGGCCGTCGGCCTGAGCACCTGCCCGCGCCAGCCGCTGATCGGCCTGGGCTCGCTGTCCAGCCTGATCCTGTCCGCGCCCGACCTGCGCAGCGGCCTGCAGCGCATGGCGCGCTACACGAGCCTGATCTCGCCGACGACTTCCGTGGGCGTGGACATGCCGTCGTCCAGCGTCGGCATGCACGTCGACGAGGACGCCTGTCGCATCACGCTGCGCATCTCCGCGGGCAAGATGGCCGTGCCGCAGCAGCGCTACGACTTCATGGCGGCCACCTTCCTCAAGGGCATGTTCTGGCTGGTCGGCGAAAAGGTGAACCCGCTGCGCGTGCACCACCCGTACGCCGCCCCGGCCGACGCGACGCCGTGGGAGGAAGCCTTCGGCTGCCCGGTGCACTTCGGCGCCGCCGCCTTCGTCATCGAGCTGCCGCTGTCGGCGCTGGACATCCCCTTCCCCACCTCCGACCCGACCGTCGGCGAGATGTGCGAGCGCATGGTCGCACAGCTGGCCGCCGAACAGGGTGGCTGCATCACGGCGCGCGTGCGCCAGGCGCTGATGCAGCTGATCTCCAAGGGCGACCCGCGCCGCGAGCTGGTGGCCGCGACGCTGTGCATGAGCGAACGCACGCTGCAGCGCCGCCTCACCGAGGAAGGCACCAGCTTCATCGAGCTCGTCGACGACACCCGCCGCGAGCTCGCGCAACGCTACTTCGTCAACGGCGCCTACAGCCCGACCGAGATGAGCTTCGCTCTCGGATTCTCTGATCCGAGCAATTTCTACCGGGCCTGCAAACGCTGGTTCGGACGCACCCCGAATACCCTGCGCTGCGCCGCCTGATATTTATCCAGCATTTCCCTGAAGGATCTGCGGGAAAATATTCAAAGCAATTTTCAAGATGGAGCCGCCAGGCTCCATTTTTATTTCCGGCGATATTTTCCGAGGATTTTCCGACTGGCCCCGCGAGCCAGCGCTGGCGCGAGGAGCCAACGGGTTATCACTTAGCCATTCCAGGGCCCGGCTTTTCACTGGTGCGACCGCTGTTTCGGATCGTGGGAAGCCTCCCTGAGTCACTCACCGAAACTAGGGAAGTTACCCTCCATCCCTGGTTTCGCAAGCCATGGGCTTGGCTCCGCAAGTCAGTGCGTAGTTCACGGAACCCGAACATAGTTGCGGCACGCGATCAAAGGAATGGTTTCAGCGGCGGCAGACGGTTCATCAGGACTGTCGACGGCACCTCGGGGCATAACCCCGGGCGCTGCAGACCTGACAAGCTCGCGAGGGGTTTTAAAGGTTCCATATTTCAATCTATTCTGGAGAGACAAACACCATGAAGTTCTTCAAGCTTGCCACCGCTGCCGCCCTGGTCGCCGCTTCCCTGTCGGCTTCCGCCATGACCACCATCGCCGACGACGAACTGAGCACCGTCGCCGGCCAGGACGGCGTGTCGATCGGCGCCAACCTGAACATCAACATCGGTTCGTTCCAGTACACGGACACCGATGCCAACGGCGGCACCGTCAGCTTCAACAACATCAGCATCAAGGGCCTGATGCACATGGACGTGGACATCATCAATGCCGCCACGTTCAACGGCATCCTGACCTCGGTCGGCGCCACGCTGGCTGACTACGACGGCACGTCCGACGTCGTCCAGTTCGCCTTCCCGAACGACACGCTGGCCTCGACGGCCGTCCTGCCGAGCATCAAGGTCGGCTCGATCACCCTGGGCCACGCCGGCAACAACGCCGCGGGCACGACGACGTCGTTCGGCTCGATTGCGATCAACCAGCTCGACCTGCGCGGCACGACCGTGTGGATGTGGGCGCACTGATCTGCCTGAATGACATCCGGCCCGCTTGATCAGGGGCCGGACCATTCCTCGAAAGGCCCCGTGATCACCGTCACGGGGCCTTTCTTCTCCGGCAAGCGCGAACTTCGTCCCACGTCCAGGGGTTTGCTCTCCAGCGCTTCCAAGGACAATCCCGCCATGACCTTCCGCCCTGTCCCCGCCGCCCACGCCACGATGCTCGCCTGCGCGCTCCTCGTCGGATCGGCGCATGCGCAGGACGGCGGCAAGCCCAGGCTGAAGGCCCTCGACGACGCGGAGCTGTCCGGCGTCTACGGCCAGGCGCTGCTGGACCTGACCAACACGAGCCAGGGCGGCTACGACTTCTCGCGACTCACGCTGAACGCCGACATCACGATGTCGTCGACGCTCTCGGGACTGGTGCTGGGACGCCACGCCGACGGCACGACCGACATCGACATCTCCACGCTGAGCTTCGGCCGCAGCGACCTCGACGACGCGCACCGCACGGTCGCCATCGCCAACCCGTACTTCGAATGGGTCTACTCGGGCAGCGCCGCGACCGGCGACCGCCAGGTGGTGGGCATGCGCGTGGGCTTCGGCGGCATCGCCGGCGACGTCGGCCTGCTGATGAACACCGTCAGCGGCTCGCTCACGATCAACACGCCCAACGGCCAGATGAGCTCGCTGGGATCGCAATCGACGACGCTCACCGGCGCCTCCTGCGGCTGCAGCCTCGCGCTGAACCAGGTCGGCGGCGTGACGGCGGGCACGACCGACGGCGCGAGCCGCGACTTCTTCCTGTCGATCCTGAAGTCCGCCCTCACCTATCCCACCACCAACGGCCTCACGCCCGCCGCGTCGCAGGCCGGCTTCTGGCTGAACTGGACCGATCGCCTGAACGCGCTCAACACCACCGGCACCGTGCCGCCCAACGTGCCCAAGATCGGGCCATGATGCGCAGCGGGGCACTGAGCGCGACCGGACGGGCCATCGCGATGCGATGCCGTGCGTTGCTGCGCGCCATGGCCCCGGCCGCCGCGCTGCTCGCCCCGGCCCTGCCCGTCGCCGCGGCCACCCCGCCCGAGCCTGCGTCCCACGCGATGCAGGCGCTGCAGGACGACGAGCTGTCGGCCGTGCGCGGCGCCGACGGCATCTCGTTCAACCTGAACAACTTCTCGCTCACGAGCAGCCTCACCAACCCGCTGACGCTGACCTACGTGTCGCCCAACGGCAGCGCGCTGACGTTGTCCGGCCTCGACCTGTCGCGCACCGACGACGCCGACCAGTTCGCCGACCCGTACCAGCTCTCGCTGCGCCCGACCGCCGGCGGCCAGCAGATGATCGCGATCGACTTCCCGCTCAACGCGGCGGGCAACCAGCGCTGGTCGCTGACCGCGGACTTCGCCAACTGCGGTTCGTTCGCGGCCGGCGCCTGCGCCGCGGGCGCGAGCTTCTTCGGCGGCACGCTGCAGGTGCTCGATCTCACGATGAAGGGCGGCGGACTGTACGTCGCGCCGTCCCAGGTCCCCAACACCGAAGGCATCGCGTTCGGCCTGGGCACGCAGCTGGACATCGGCAGCCTGTCGGTCTACTCGCGCGGCCGCGCCGCGGACGGCACGATCGACCGCGGCGACGCGCTCGCGCTGACCGGCATCCACCTGGTGGACGCCGCCACCGGGGGCGTCTACATGCTGGCCGACCTCGACAAGCACCCCGGCCTGATCAACGCGGCCACCGACGCGACGGGCTCGTACCTGCACCTCCAGATAGGCTGGCCGACCACCGGCGACCCGGTGCCCGCGGCCACGCTGCGCATCGACAACATCACGTTCACGACGGCCGGCATCAACGGCGGCGCGGCGACCGCGACCAACCTCGGGTCGGCCAGCATCGCGTCCATGCAGATCAACTATCTCGACATCAAGTTCAGGACGGGTCAATGAGCGCACGCGTGCCAGCCATGTTCCGCCACGTCGCGCTCGCCGGCATGCTCGCCGCCGCGGCGTCGGGCGCGTTCGCCGAGAAGAAGGCGCTCGACGACGACGAGCTGCGCGGCGTCTCCGGCAAGGGCATCGCCATCGCGGTGAACCTGCAGCTGAACACGCGCCAGATCGCCGGCACCGCGCCGCCCAGCAACATCTCGGCCGGCTTCAACGTCAACGGCGTGACGACCTACGCCATCGTGCAGAACTTCGGCGGCGGGCTGCAGCTGTTCTCGATCACGATCGACCCGTCGGTCAAGCCCGACGGCACCGGCTACCTCGCGATCGGCATGCCGTCCTACGTCAACGCGCAGGACTTCGGCATCCATGGCATCGGCGTGCAGACCGACCCGAACGCCCCCATCGCGAGCAGCCTGGGCTCGCTCACGCTCAACGGCACCGCCTCGATGACGGGCACGCTCAATCTCTGGCCGAAGAACTAGCCCGACCACCGCAAGGCAAGACCACCATGCTGCTGATCCTCCTGGGCGTCGTCGCCGCCGCCATCATCGGTGCGGGCGTCGGCTCGCGCAACGAGCCGCTGAACCGCCCGCCGCTGGACTACGAGATCAACGTCTCGAAGATGAACGGCGGCATCTCGCCCGAGTCGGTGCAGGTCTACCCGAACGAGTACTACAAGTACAAGCACATCGTCCACCAGGCCTACGACTACAGCTGCGGCTCGGCCGCGCTCACGACGGTCCTGAAGTTCCACCTGGGCCTGAACATCAGCGAGCAGGACGCGATGAAGGGCATGCTGGAGCACGGCGAGCAGGACAAGATCATCGCGCGCCGCGGCTTCTCGCTGCTGGACATGAAGCGCTACGTGGCGACGCTGGGCAGCGACTCCGGCGGCTTTCGCGCCGACATGAACGACCTGGCCAAGCTGGGCGAGCCGGCCATCGTGCCGATCGACTACGCCGGCTTCAAGCACTTCGTCGTCGTCAAGGGCATCCGCGACGGCAAGGTGTTCATCGCCGACCCGTCGGCGGGCAACATCGCCTTCTCCACGCATGAATTCGCCGGACTCTGGGACAAGGGGACGCTGTTCGTGATCTACCCGTCCAAGACGCACCCGATCGTGCAGTCGAGCCTGTCGCTGACCGACCAGGAACTGGGCGTCATCTCGCCCGACCTGGTGCGCGAGGATGTGGCCCTGCGGCCGGTGGACAATCGCGACGCGCTGGAGCACGCCGTGCAGTCCGGCCTGGGCACCCTCAATTTCAAGCACCAATGAACATGACAACGGCAAATTGGAACGGCGCGGCCCTGGCGCTCGCGTGCGGGCTCCTCACGAGCGTCGCCGCACAGGCGCAACCGGACAACGCGCCGGCCACCACCAGCCCCGCCGCCCCGGACGCGCCCGCCGCCGCCCCCGGCGCGCCCGCGTCCGCGCCCACGGGCAGCGCGGCCGACGCGCTCAAGAAGCAGGCCGGCGACGTCGACCAGACGACGCTGCTCAAGGACACGCTGTCCAAGACCGACCGCCAGTACTCGCTGCTGCGCGCCGGGCGCATCGCGGCCAACTACGACCTCACCTACAGCTACGTCGGCAGCCAGTCGATCGACGTCGGCTTCGCCGCGTCCACCGGCGACATCGACCTGCTGCGCATCGAGACGACGCGCTCGCACACGATCACCAACACGCTGTCGGTGGACTACGGCCTGCTGGACAACCTGACGGTCAACGGCACGTTCCCGTTCGTCAGCAAGTTCACGCAGGGCACCGAGTTCAGCGGCACCGCCTACGGCATCGGCGACATCAGCCTGGGCGCGCGCTACCAGCCCTTCGTCCAGAATCCCTCCGGCCCGACCTTCACGGTCACCGGCACGCTGTCGCTGCCCACCGGCCGCAGCCCGTTCGACCAGCGCATCGGCCAGAACACCTCGACCGGCAACGGCTACGCAAGCGGCAACGTCGGCGTGAACGCCTCGCAGGTGTTCGACCCCGTGGTGCTGTTCGGCTCGCTGAGCTTCGGCGCTTCCAAGTCCGTCAAGAACCTGCACCAGTACAACCCGGCCGACGGCAGCATCCTGACCGGCGTGCGCCCGGGCAAGACCATCGGCTTCGGCGCCGGCTTCACGTACGCGCTGTCGTACAACGTGTCGACCAGCGTGTCGTTCCAGGAGAACGTCACCACGGCCTCGCGCATCACGATCGTCGACGCCAACAACAACCCGGTCGCGCCGCGCTCGACGTCGATGCAGACCGGCGCCGTGATGAACTTCGGCCTGGGCCTGCGCATCAACCCGAAGACGACGATCAACCTGACCGCGGGCATGGGCCTGACGGTCGATTCGCCGGACTTCACCCTCGGGTTGAACGTGCCGCTGACCTTTGCGATGTTCTGACCCCATGACCGTGCCACCGACGACGCGCCCGGCGCGCCTGCGGCCCGTTTCGCGGCAGACGCCGCCGGCCCGCACGATCCTGTCGACCTGCATCGCGGCCGGCGCCCTGCTGTCCCCGCAGGCCCACGCGGCCCTCACGGAGAACCTGGCGGTCAGCCCGGTGGCGATGTCGCTGGGCAACGCCGTCACGGCCGATCCGCCGGGGCTGGACTCGATCCACTTCAACCCGGCCGGACTCGCGAAGATCACCTCGGACACGCGCTCGGACACGATCTTCGGCGCCGCCCTGCGCACCACCGCCCAGTTCCACCAGCCCGCGGGCTTCGACGTCGGCGGCTTCACCGAGGATCCGCTCAACGGCACGCACTCGGACCACAACAGGCAGGCGATCTTCATCCCGATCGCCGGCGTTCCCAGCCCGCGCCTGCCGTTCGCCGCGGCCGCGGGCCTGGCGCTGTCGTGGCACAACGAGGGCTCGCCCTGGACCTTCGCCACGGGCACCTACGTGCCGCAGGCGGTGGGCATCGACCGCACCAAGAACCCGGACGATCCCGCGCGCTTTGACGGCAAGCAGGTGGTGATCCAGCGCCTCGTGTACCTGTCGCCGTCGGTGGGCTACAAGGTCAACGACCAGTTCCAGGTGGGTCTGGCGATCCCGATCGCGCACCAGGGCTTCGCGCTCGACACCGAGATGCGCTTCCCCAACAAGCTGCTGGGCATCATCGGCAAGCTGCAGGACGCCTGGTGCGGGCCGAGCGGCAACCCGCTCGACGAGCTGGGCTTCGGCCTGTGCGGCACCGACTCCACCGGCAAGCAGAGCGGCCGCCTGCGGCCGTTCGACAGCATCGGCGAGATGCGCTTCTCGGGCACGGCGCCGGCCGACGTCACGTTCAACGTCGGCGCGCTTTGGCAGCCGTCGGACAAGCTCGGCTTCGGCGCCGTCTACCAGTCCGGCTCCAAGACGGTCATCACCGGCGACTACAACTTCCACGCGAACCCGATGCTGCCCGAGTTCGTGCGGCACATGTACAACTCGCTGTGGGGCCCCGTGGTCGCGGCGATGTTCGGCTTCCCGACGTCGATCCCGACCGACCAGGGCGGCAACTTCACGCTGGTCATGCCCTATCCCGCGCACCTGCAGCTCGGGCTCAAGGCGAGGCCGATCGACCGCGTGCAGTTCAACGTCGACGCGGGCTGGACCGACTGGTCGAAGTGGAACCAGATGACGTTCCAGTTCGACCGCAGCGTCAACCTGCTGGAGATGGCCCGCCTGTTCGGCCAGGCCGATTCCACCAAGCTGGTGATCCCGCGCGGCTACCGCAGCGTCTGGAGCTACGGCTACGGCATGCAGCTGGACGTGTGGGACGGCCTGAAGCTGCGCGTGGGCTACGAGCCGCGCAAGAGCTCGGTGCCCGCCAACAAGATCGACCTGATCGCGCCGATGCCCAACCTGCCGGTCAAGAGCGTGGGCTTCAGCTATGAGACCAAGGACGGCATGAAGCTCGAGACCGGTTTCAGCTACGCTCGGGGACGCTACAACGTGCCGGCCAACACCGACTGCAACCTCAACTGCACCGATTTCTTCAACGTGATCTACAACCCGTACGCGGGGCTGGACGTGTCCGGCACGCTCGTGCTGCGCTACTTCGGCATGAAGATCACGCAACCTTTCTGACGCCCCCCGGATCCCGACCATGACCGCTCCCCTCCGCTCCTTCCTGCACATCGCCATCGCCGCCGCACTGACCGTCGCCGGGGCCGCCGCCCACGCCCAGGCCAAGGCCGCCGCGCCCGCCGCCGCCCCGGCCAACCTGCCCGCGCCGGACGCCGAGAAGCAGAAGGCCATCGACCGCATCCTGGCGGTGTTCCATCCCGAGAACGGCGTCCTGCAAGCCGTCCAGCGCCAGGGCGTCGACGCGATGCAGCAGTCCAACATCGCGCTCCACACGGCCCACGTGCCCAAGGAGCGCGCCGACAAGACCCTCAAGGAGATCGGCGTCGACGTGCAGAAGTACATCGACACGACCATGCCCATCGCCGTCGCCAGCGCCAAGAAGAACACCAACCCGGCGGTCGGCCCCATCCTCGCGCAGAACTTCACCGCCGACGAGCTGCGCCAGATCGCGGCGCTGCTGGAATCGCCGCTGAAGGCCAGGTTCGAGAAGCTGGTGCCGCAGATGGAAGACGCCGTCGGCCACAAGGTGCAGGCCGACATCTCGCCGCAGGTCAATGCCAACGTCAAGACCATGACCGAGGCCGTCAGCACCAAGCTGCAGATCGCCGCCACGGCGCAGTGACCATGGCATCGCCCCGCTCGCTTGCCGCGCTCGGCGCCCTGTTCGCGCTCGTCGCGTGCGGCGGCGGCGGGGGCACCGGCAC
>DATCRO010000565.1:0-3801 GCA_036569025.1 Burkholderiaceae bacterium | reverse complement strand
CCCTTGAGCACGCCCTGGATGCCGAAGCGGTCGTTCCATGCCGCGCCCTCCAGCAGCGGATAGGCCAGGCCCACGATGACGGCCGTGGCGGCCAGCTGCGGCTCGAAGCGCGCGCGCTCGGCGATGCCGCCCGACACGATGGCCGGCACCGCGGCCGCGAACGTCATCAGGAAGAAGAAGCGCACCAGCTCGTAGCCGCTGTGCAGCGCCAGGTGCCGGGCGTCGACGAAGAACGACGTGCCGTACGCCACCATGTAGCCGATGAAGAAGTACGCCACGGTCGACACCGAGAAGTCCACGAGGATCTTCACGAGCGCGTTGACCTGGTTCTTCTTGCGCACGGTGCCCAGCTCCAGGAACGCGAAGCCGGCGTGCATCGCCAGCACCATCACGGCGCCCAGCAGCAGGAACAGGACGTCGCCTTGTCTCGAGGTCTCCATCTTCTTCTTTCACGAAGGGGCGCCCCGCATTCCACGATGGTGCAGGTTTCGACGCCGGCGCACCATGACGCAATATTCATGCTCACAAATGAAGCGGCTCCCGAGCCATGCCGCGGGGCCTTGAATCCAAGCTGAACACCGTTGCAGTGCATTGCGCCCCATTTCAATGCATGTCGCCCCGTTTAGGAACGCCACCGCCTGCCAAGGGCCTCCCACCAACGGTCCCGCGGCGCGACCGCCCCGCCGCCGCGGCCCGGGTCTATAGTCGTCCGAGCCCCATGGACGCCACCAACACGCTCCCGCCCCTGCTCGGCCTCGCGCTCGTCGCGCTGGTGCTGGGCATGCGCCATGGCGTCGATGCCGACCACCTGGCCGCCATCGACGCGATGACGCGCTGCAACGCCCAGGGCCGCCCGGCGCTGGCGCGTCGCACGGGCGTGTGGTTCTCGGTCGGCCACGGCGCCATCGTGATGGCCGTGGCGCTGGCGGTGGCCGCGACGACGGCCGCCTGGAACGTCCCGGCGTGGCTGGCACCGTTCGGGGCCTGGACGTCGATCGCCGTGCTGGTGCTCCTGGGCGCGCTCAACCTGGCAGCCTGGCAGCGCGCGGCCCCCGGCGCACCCGTCGCCCTCGCCGGCTGGCGCAGCCGGCTGTTCGCCGGTGCGCTGCGCGCCTGCACGCGGCGCGCCGTGATGGGCGTGGGCATGCTGTTCGCGCTGTCGTTCGACACGCTCACCCAGGCTGCCCTGATGGCGGCCACGGGCGTCGCGCGGCATGGCTTGCCCACCGTGGCGCTGCTGGCCGGCGCGTTCGCCGCCGGCATGGTCCTGACCGACGGCGTCAACGGCTGGTGGGTCGCGCGCCTGGTGCAGCGTCCCGGCGCCGGCTCGGCGCGGGCCTCGCGCCTGATGTGCATCGCGGTCGGCGCGATCAGCCTGGGCACGGCGGCGATCGGCGCGGCGGCGCAGCTGTCGGGGCCGATCGCGGGCTGGGCGCAGGCGCACGGCGAGTGGGTGGCCGGCGCGATCGTCGCCATCATGGCGTGCAGCTTCGGCGCCGCGGCGCTGCTGGCGCGCCGGGACGCGTCCGTCGCGACGGCCTGAGCTCGGTGCGCGGTCGCACGTCACGTGCACGCCGACTCGGGCGTGCGGGATTCGTCCACGGCTTCTCAGGTCAGCCCGGTGTCGACGTCCCGCTTGGAGATCGCCAGGTATTCCTGCGACTGCATCTCCTGCAGCCGCGAGATCGTGCGCGGGAACTCGTGCGCCAGCGGGCCGTCCAGGTACAGCTGCTCGGGCGGCACCTCGGCGGAGATGACCAGCTTGACGCGGCGGTCGTACAGCACGTCCACCAGCCACGTGAAGCGGCGCGCCTCGGAGGCCAGGCGCGGCGACATCTGCGGCACGTCCGACAGCATCAGCGTGTGGAACTGGGTCGCGAGCTCGAGGTAGTCGTTCATCGAGCGCGGGCCGCCGCACAATTCCTTGAAGTCGAACCACACGACGCCGCCGGCGCGCCGCCGGGCGCGGATCTCGCGGTGCTCGATGTGCAGCAGCGGATCCTCGTCGCGCGCCTCGGCGATCTGGTCGAAGGTGGCCGCCATGTCGGCGTCCGCCTCGGGCCCGAGCGGCGTGTGGTACAGCTTGGCGTCGGTGAGCGTGCGCCGGCGGTAGTCGGTGCCGGCGTCGACGTTGATCACCTCGAGCTTGTCGTTGAGCAGCGCGATCGCAGGCAGGATGCGGTCGCGGTTCAGGCCATTCGGGTACAGGTCGTCGGGCCGGAAGTTCGAGGTCGTGACGAACGAGACGCGGTTGTCGAACAGCGACAGCAGCAGCCGGTACAGGATCATCGCGTCGGTGACGTCGGCGATGTGGAACTCGTCGAAGCAGATCAGCCGGTAGCGCAGCGAGATGCGGCGCCCCAGTTCCTGCAGCGGGTCGGCGACGCCCTTCAGGTCCTGCAGCTCGCGGTGCACCTCGCGCATGAACTCGTGGAAGTGCAGCCGCACCTTGCGCTTGAGCGGCACGGACTGGAAGAAGCAGTCCATCAGGAAGCTCTTGCCGCGCCCGACGCCGCCGTACATGTAGACGCCGCGCGGGATCGGCGGGCGCACCAGCATCTTGGTGATCGCGTTGGAGCGGCGCGACTTGTACGCGATCCACTCGTCCTCGCAACGCTGCAGCGCCGCGACGGCGTTCAGCTGCGCGGCATCGGCCCGGAAGCCGCGCTCGGCGAGGGTCTGGTGGTACAGCTCGGTGACGGTGGGCATGGACGGGCGAGCGGCGGGGCCGGAGGGGTCTGGACTCTGCACGAATCGCGCAGCGATTCGCGGACAGGCCTGACCCCGATCCCCCGGGGACGATTTCAGCGCGAGCGGGGTCAGGCCTGGCCTCGCCCCGCCTGCGGCGGCACGAGGATAGGCCAGACCCCTGCGATCAGAAGTTCAGAGTGCGCTTGTCGACGGCCAGCGCGGCTTCCTTGGTGGCTTCCGACAGCGACGGGTGCGCATGGCAGATGCGCGCGATGTCCTCGGCCGAGGCCTTGAACTCCATCGCCACGCAGGCTTCCGAGATCAGCTCCGAGACCATCGGGCCGATCATGTGCACGCCCAGGATCTCGTCGGTCTTCGCGTCGGCGATGAACTTGACGAAGCCCGTGGTGTCGCCCAGCGCGCGCGCGCGGCCGTTGGCGAGGAACGGGAACTGGCCGGCCTTGTAGGCGCGGCCTTCGGTCTTGAGCTGCTGCTCGGTCTGGCCCACCCACGCGATCTCGGGGCTCGTGTAGATGACCCAGGGCACCGTGTTGAAGTTGACGTGGCCGTGCTGGCCCGCGATGCGCTCGGCCACCGCGACGCCCTCTTCCTCGGCCTTGTGCGCCAGCATCGGGCCGCGCACGACGTCGCCGATGGCCCAGACGCCCGGCAGGTTCGTGCGGCACTCGTCGTCGACCACGACCATGCCGCGCTCGTCCAGCTTCAGGCCCACGGCCTCGGGATTCAGGCCGATGGTGTTGGCGACGCGGCCGATCGAGACGATCAGCCGGTCGACGGCCAGCACCTGCTCGGCGCCCTTGGCGTCCGTGTACGACACCGACACGCCCTTGCCGCTGGAGTCGACCTTGGTGACTTTCACGCCCAGCTCGATCTTGAGGTTCTGCTTGGCGAAGGCCTTGGCCGCTTCCTTGGCGACCGACTCGTCGGCCGCGCCCAGGAACGTGGGCAGCGCTTCCAGGATGGTGACCTGGGCGCCAAGTCGTCGCCACACCGAACCCATCTCAAGGCCGATAACGCCCGAACCGATGACGCCCAGCGTCTTCGGCACAGCCGGAATGCGCAGGGCACCGTCGTTGGAAAGGATGAGGT
>DATCRO010000564.1:0-9983 GCA_036569025.1 Burkholderiaceae bacterium | reverse complement strand
GGCTGTCCTTGCCCACCGGCACGCTGATGCCCAGCGCCGGGCACAGCTCCATGCCCACCGCGCGCACCGTGTCGTACAGCGCCGCGTCCTCGCCCGGCTCGCCGCACGCGGCCATCCAGTTGCACGACAGCTTGACGCGCGCCAGCTCGATCGGCGCGGCCAGCAGGTTGGTGATGGCCTCGGCCACGGCCATGCGGCCCGAGGCCGGCGCGTGCACGGACGCGAGCGGCGTGCGCTCGCCCATGCTCATCGCCTCACCGGCAAAGCCCTTGAAATCGGCCAGCGTCACGGCCACGTCGGCCACCGGCACCTGCCACGGGCCGACCATCTGGTCCCGGTGGGACAGGCCGCCCACCGTGCGGTCGCCGATGGTGATCAGGAAGCGCTTGGAGGCCACGGTCGGATGGCGCAGCACGTCGAGCGCGGCGTCCTCCAGCTTCACGCCGGACAGGTCGAGGGGCGTCTCGACGCGCTCGACGCGCGTGACGTCGCGCAGCAGCTTGGGCGGCTTGCCGAACAGCACCTCCATCGGCATGTCGATGGCGCGTTCGCCGCCGGCGCCGTCTTCCAGCACCAGCGACTTGCGCTCGGTCGCGCGTCCGACCACCGCGAACGGGCAGCGTTCGCGCGCGGCGAACGACTTGAGCAGCGGCAGCGACTCGGGAGCGATGGCCAGCGTGTAGCGCTCCTGGCTCTCGTTGCACCAGATCTCCTTGGGCGCGAGGCCGGATTCCTCCAGCGGCACGGCGCGCAGGTCGAACACGGCGCCGGTGCCCGCGCCTTCGGCCAGCTCGGGGAACGCGTTGGACAGGCCGCCCGCGCCCACGTCGTGGATCGCCAGGATGGGGTTGGCCGCGCCCAGCTGCCAGCACTGGTTGATGACTTCCTGCGCGCGGCGCTGGATCTCGGGGTTGCCGCGCTGCACGGAGTCGAAGTCCAGCGCCGCGGTGTTGGTGCCGGCCGCCATCGAGCTGGCGGCGCCGCCGCCCATGCCGATGCGCATGCCCGGGCCGCCCAGTTGCACCAGCAGCGTGCCGGCCGGGAACTCGATCTTGTGGGTCAGGTCGTCGCGGATCGCGCCCAGGCCGCCCGCGATCATGATGGGCTTGTGGTAGCCGCGCGTGACGCCGGCGACGTCCTGCTCGAACACGCGGAAGTAGCCGGCCAGGTTGGGGCGGCCGAACTCGTTGTTGAACGCCGCGGCGCCGAGCGGGCCGTCGATCATGATCTGCAGCGCGCTGGCGATGTGCTCGGGCTTGCCCACCGGCGAGCGCTCCCACGACTCGCTGGTGCCGGGCAGGTACAGGTTGCCCACCGAGAAGCCGGCCAGGCCGGCCTTGGGCTTGGAGCCGCGGCCGGTCGCGCCCTCGTCGCGGATCTCGCCGCCGGAGCCGGTCGACGCGCCGGGGAACGGCGAGATGGCGGTCGGGTGGTTGTGCGTCTCGACCTTCATCAGCACGTGCGCGGTCTCGGCGCGGCCGGCGTACTGCGCGGGGCCGTCGCCCTTCATCGGCGCCGCGACCCAGCGCTCGATCGCGTGGCCTTCCATGACGGCCGCGTTGTCGGAGTACGCGACGATCGAGTGCTGCGAATTGAGCTTCTCGGTGTTGCGGATCATGCCGAACATCGAGATGTCCTGGGCCTGGCCGTCGATGATGAACTTCGCGTTGAAGATCTTGTGGCGGCAGTGTTCGCTGTTGGCCTGCGCGAACATCATGAGCTCGACGTCGGTCCGGTTGCGATCCAGGCCCTTGAAGGTGTCGACGAGGTAATCGATCTCGTCGTCCGACAACGCCAGGCCGAATTGCGCGTTGGCCACGACCAGCGCATCGCGGCCCTGCCCCAGCAGGTCGACGTGCACCAGCGGTTCGGCCGGCTGCTTGTCGAACAGGTGGACGGCGGCCTCGCGCTCGAACGCGACGCTCTCGGTCATGCGGTCGTGCAGCAGCATGGCCGCGGCCTGCAATTCCTGTTCGGACAGCGCCTTGGCGCCGCCCAGCAGGCCGGTCTTGAGCGTCAGGCGGAATTCGGTGACGCGCTCGACGCGGTGCAGCGCCAGGCCGCAGTTGTGGGCGATGTCGGTGGCCTTGCTGGCCCAGGGCGACACGGTGCCCAGCCGCGGCATCACCACGACCAGCACGCTGTCGGCGGCATCGTCGCCCGGACCGTCGTAGGCATCGCCGTAGCGCAGCAGGCTGGCCAGCTTGCGCATGGCATCGGGCTGGACGGCCTCGTCCGACCAGACCCAGTGCACGTGCCGCGCCGCGACCCCCGTGATGCGCGGCGAGACGGACTGCAGCTTCGGCAACAGCGCCTGGGCGCGGAAGGCGGACAGGGCGTTGCCGCCCTCGAAGTGGAGCAGGTGCTTTTGCGTGGGGGACGACATGCGGTGTGGGCTCGCGGAGGTGTCTGTTGGGGTTGCTCGGTCCATCCCGGGGGCGAACTAAGCAGAATCCCTGATTTTAGCGGAGGGTGGTGTGCTCGGGCAGTTCCGGGGGAAGGCACGACGCCCCGGCGGAGTCATTCTTGTTCATGTCCACCGGCCTCCTCCTCCTTGACCTCGCCGCGAAGACTCCCCCGATCCGTCGTGCTTCCCCCAGGCGGATCCGCCCGAAATGCGTCAAACGCGACAAGACAGCGCCGCCAGCCAAGTCACTCCCTCCGATGGGATAATTCGGGAACCATGACGATCACCCTGAAGTCCGCCTCCGACATCGAGGGCATGCGCATCGCCGGCCGGCTGGGCTCGGAAGTGCTGGACATGCTCACCCCGCATGTCAAGCCTGGTGTCACCACCGAACAGCTCGACAAGCTGGCCCACGACTACATCTTCGACGTCCAGAAGGGCATCCCGGCCCCGCTGAACTACTGCCCGCCGGGCTACACGCCCTACCCGAAGTCGATCTGCACGTCGATCAACCACCAGGTCTGCCACGGCATCCCCAACGACCGACCGCTCAAGGACGGCGACATCGTCAACATCGACGTCACCGTCATCAAGGACGGCTGGCACGGCGACACGAGCCGCATGTTCGTGGTCGGCAAGGGCTCCATCGCGGCCAGGCGGCTGTGCCAGATCACCTACGAGGCGATGTGGAAGGGCATCGAGAAGGTCAAGCCGGGCGCGCGCCTGGGCGACATCGGCCATGCCATCCAGGTGTTCGCCGAGAACGCCGGCTACTCGGTGGTGCGCGAGTTCTGCGGCCACGGCATCGGGCAGAAGTTCCACGAGGAGCCCCAGGTGCTGCACTACGGCCGCCCCGGCACGCTCGAGGAGCTGGTGCCCGGCATGATCTTCACGATCGAGCCGATGATCAACGCCGGCAAGCGCGACATCAAGGAATTCGGCGACGGCTGGACCATCGTCACCAAGGACCGCTCGCTGTCGGCCCAGTGGGAGCACACGATCGTCGTCACCGAGACGGGCTACGAGGTGCTGACGGTGTCCGCCGGCAGCCCGGCCGTGCCCGACTTCGTGAAGAACCCGGTGCTCAACCGGCTGCTCGTCGACGCCCCCAGCGGCGTCGCGATCTGACGGTTCCGACCTCGGTGTCCGCCCTGCCCTCGCCGCCCGCGCAGCGCGCCTCCGTGGCCGAGTTGCGCGAGCGTTTCCGCTCGGGCAAGGCCGCCCTGCTCGAACATTTCGCCGGGTCGCGCGCCGCCGCGCCGGCCGCCACCTTGCTGCTCAAGTCGCTGGCCAGGCACGTCGACCAGACGCTGGCCGAGCTGTGGCAGCAGGCCGGCATGCCTTCGCAGGCCGCGCTGCTGGCCGTCGGCGGCTACGGCCGCGGCGAGCTGTTCCCGTATTCCGACGTCGACGTCCTGGTGCTGCTGCCCAACGCGCACATGGGCGGCGACGACCCGCATTCGGTGGCGCTGCGCAACACGATCGAGGGCTTCATCACCGCGTGCTGGGACATCGGCCTGGAGATCGGCTCGTCGGTGCGCACCATCGACGAGTGCCTGCTCGAGGCGCGCGCCGACGTCACCGTGCAGACCGCGCTGCTCGAGAGCCGCTTCCTGACCGGCTCGCGCCGCATGTTCAACGCGTTCCGGCGCGTCAACACCGAGGCGATGGACCCGCGCGCCTTCCTGCGCGCCAAGACCTTCGAGATGCGCCAGCGCCAGGTCAAGTACGAGGACACGCCGTACTCGCTGGAGCCCAACTGCAAGGAAAGCCCGGGCGGCCTGCGCGACCTGCAGGTGCTGACCTGGATCGCGCGCGCCGCGGGCCTGGGCCGCAGCTGGAACGAGATGGCCGCGCACGGCCTGCTGACCGCGTTCGAGGTCAAGCGCCTGCAGCGCCACGAAGGCACGCTCAAGCTGATCCGCGCGCGGCTGCACCTGGTGGCCAAGCGGCGCGAGGATCGCCTCGTGTTCGACCTGCAGACCGCCGTGGCCGAGTCCTTCGGCTACCAGGGCAGCACCACGATGCGCGCCTCCGAGATGCTGATGCAGCGCTACTACTGGGCGGCCAAGGCGGTCTCGCAGTTGAACGAGGTGCTGCTGCTGAACCTCGAGGAGCGCATCAACGGCTCGGAAGACCTGCCGATGCAGCCGCTCAACGAGCGCTTCCTCGATCGCGGCGGCCTGCTGGAGGTGATCTCCGACGACCTGTACAAGCGCGAGCCGCACGCGATCCTCGAGACCTTCCACCTGTACCAGACCACGCCGCACCTGCGCGGCCTGTCGGCGCGCACGATGCGTGCGCTGTACAACGTGCGAAACCAGATGAACGGCGCGTTCCGCAAGGATCCGGTCAACCGCGCGCGCTTCCTGGCCATCCTCCAGGCGCCCGAAGGCCAGACGCACGCGTTCCGGCTGATGAACGCCACGTCGGTGCTGGGGCGCTACCTGTGGGTGTTCCGCCGCATCGTCGGCCGGATGCAGCACGACCTGTTCCACGTCTACACGGTCGACCAGCACATCCTGATGGTGCTGCGCAACGTGCGCCGCTTCTTCATCCCCGAGCACGCGCACGAGTACCCCAAGTGCACCGCGCTGGCCGCGAGCTTCGACAAGCCGTGGCTGCTGTACATCGCCGCGCTGTTCCATGACGTGGCCAAGGGCCGCGGCGGCGACCATTCGGAGCTCGGGGGCGCCGAGGTGCGCCACTTCTGCCGCGACCACGGCATCGCCAGGGAGGACGCCGACTTCATCGAGTTCCTCGTGCGCCAGCACCTGACCATGAGCAACGTGGCGCAGAAGGAGGACCTGTCCGACGCGGCCGTCATCGCCGACTTCGCCGCCAAGGTCGGCAACCCGCGCCGCCTGACCGCCCTGTACCTGCTGACCGTGGCCGACATCCGCGGCACCAGTCCCAAGGTCTGGAACGCGTGGAAGGGCAAGCTGCTCGAGGACCTCTATCGCCTGACGCTGCGCAAGCTCGGCGGCGAGGTGCTGGCGCTCGACGCCGAGATCGAGGCGCGCAAGAAGGAGGCGCGCCAGATCCTCGCGCTGCACTCCGCGCTGCCCGGCACCGAGGCGCCGCTGTGGAAGACGCTGGACCTCGGCTACTTCGCGCGCCACGACCCCAACGAGCTGGCCTGGCACGCGCGCTCGCTGTGGCGCCACCTGGAGACGGCGGCGCCCGTCGTGCGCGCGCGTCCGTCGCCGCACGGCGAGGGCCTGCAGGTGCTGCTGTTCTCGCCCGACCGCGCCGACCTGTTCGCCCGCATCTGCGGCTACTTCGACAGCGCCGGGTTCTCCATCCAGGACGCCAAGATCCACACCACCAACGCCGGCTTCGCGCTGGACACCTTCCAGGTCATCAACCCGGCCTACGAGGACGACGGCCCCGCCGGCTACCGCGACCTGATCCCGCTGGTGGAGCACCAGGCCGCGCTGGCCGCCGGCTCCGAGGGCCCGCTGCCCACGCCGCGCGCCAGCCGCGTGTCGCGCCGCGTCAAGTCGTTTCCGGTGGTGCCGCGCGTGTCGCTGCGTCCGGACGACCGTGCCCAGCGCTGGCTGCTGAGCATCAGCGCCAGCGACCGCTCCGGCCTGCTGTACGCGGTGGCGCGCGTGCTGGCGCAGTACCGCATCAACCTGCAGCTGGCCAAGGTCTCGACGCTCGGCGAGCGCGTCGAGGACACCTTCCTCGTGGACGGCGCCGCGCTGCAGAACAACCGGCTGCAGATCCAGGTGGAGACGGAGCTGCTGGACGCGATCAGCGCGACCTGATCCCGCGCTTGAAGCGCCGATCTCGCCCGGGCAGCCGTCCGGCGAGCCCATAATTTCGGGACATGGCCACGCACGATTTCCTGCGGCTGCGCTTCGGTTCGTTCGAGTTCGACGAGGCCGACGCGCGGCTGGTCGTGGACGGCCGGCCGGTGGCTCTCGCGCCCAAGGCCTTCGGCGTACTGGCGGCGTTGCTGCGCCAGCCCGGGCAGCTCGTGACCAAGGGCGACCTGCTCGATGCCGTCTGGGGCCATCGCCATGTGAGCGAGTCGGTGCTCAAGACCACCATCAGCGAGCTGCGCGCCGCGCTGGGCGACGACGCCAAGCGACCGCGCTGGGTCGAGACGGCCTCGCGCCGCGGCTATCGCTTCATCGGCCTTCTCGAGGCGGAACCGCTTGCCGGGGCCCCGCCGGCCGTCGCCGATGCCCCGCTGGTCGGCCGCGGCGCGGCGCTCGAGCGTCTGCGGGGGGCCTGGTCACGCGCAGCGGGAGGCCAGCGCCAGGTGTGCTGCGTCACGGGCGAGGCCGGCATCGGCAAGACCTCGCTGATCGACGCCCTCGTCGCCGGCCTGGGCGACCCGGTCGTCGCGCGCGGCCAGTGCATCGAGCAAGCCGGCGCGGGCGAGCCCTACTTGCCCGTACTTGACGCGCTGGGCAGCCTCGTGCGCCGCGACCCGCAGGTGCTGCCGGTCCTGCGAACGGTCGCGCCGACCTGGCTGCTGCAGATGCCCTGGCTCGTGGACGCCGAGGAACAGCAGCGCCTGCGCGCGCAGTTGGCCAACACGACGCAGGAGCGCATGCTGCGCGAGTTCGCCGAGCTCGTCGAGCAGCTGAGCCTCGTGCGGCCGCTGCTGCTGGTCACGGAGGACCTGCACTGGTGCGACGGCGCGACGGTGAGCCTGCTCGATCACGTCGCCCGCCGGCGGCCGCCGGCCCGGCTGATGTGGATCGCCAGCTTCCGCATCGCCGAGCTGGTGGCGGAAGGGCATCCGCTCAACGGCGTGCGCCACGAGTTGCGCGCCCGGCGGCTGTGCGACGAACTGCTGCTCGACCCATTCAGCGAGTCCGAGCTCCAGGCCTATCTCGAACACCGGCGACCCGAGCTGGCACGCGACGAACGCGCCGTGCGGCGCCTGCACCGGCAGACCGATGGCCTGCCGCTGTTCGTGGCCGTGGCGGTCGACGACCTCGGCCCCCACGTCCCGCTGGCGCGCGATGCCACGCCAGACGACTGGGCCGTGTCCGACACCCTGGCCGGCGTCATCGAACGCCAGCTGCTGCGCGTGCCGGACGGCTCGCGCTCGTTGCTGGAGGCAGCCGCCGTATGCGGCGTGGAGTTCGAAACCTCCGTCGTGGCGGAGTTGATGCAGGCCGACGCGGCGGACGTCGCGGCCCGCTGCGACGAGCTCGTGCGGCGCCAGTACTGGCTGCGCCCGGCGCCGCTCGAGACCCGCGCCGACGGGTCCCTGGAACCACGCTTCGCGTTCCGCCATGCGCTGTATCGCCAGGTGCTGTACCACCGCGTCGGCGCCCCGGCGCGCGCGGCGCTCCATCGGCGCGCCGCACAGGCGCTGCAGCGCGACCCTGCCCGCCACGCTTCCGCAGCGCTCGCCCTGCACCACGAGCGCGGGCTCGAGCCTCTGGCCGCCCTGCGCGCCTGGGTCGCCGTCGCCGAGACGGCACTGGGCCGCTTCGCGCCGCGCGAGGCACTGGCGATCACCGAGCACGCGCTCGAAGTCCTGGCGCACTGCCCGGACGGCGTCGAACGCATGGACTCCGAACTCGCGCTCATGCAGGTGCGCGGCGCCGCCTGCGCGCACTCCATCGGCATCGGCACGCCCCAGGCCCGCGAGGCCTTCCGGCGCGCCGCGCAGCTGTGCGAGCTCCTGCCGCCCACGGCGCGCCGCGCCTGGGCGCTCAGCGGCCTGGCCTGGATGCTGATGTCACGCGGCGAGTACGCGCTGGCCGAGGAACTGGCGCAGCGGCTGCTGCAGGCCGCGCGCCAGCATGGCGACCGCCTGCTGCAAGCCACGGCCGCGGCCATCCTGTCCGCACCGAACCTGCAATGGGGACGCCTGGCGGCGGCGCGGTCGCTGGTCGAGGAAGCGATCACGCTGACCGAAGGCATGGAGGCCGTTCGCCTGCCCAACGCCGTCCTGCTGGATCCGGTGGCGATATCACGCGGCATCGGCGCGATCCTGTATGGGCACCTGGGAGAGGTCGAGCGCGCCCGCGCCGCCGCGGCCGCGGCGATCGACCGCGCCGCGGCGGTCGGCCAGCCGATCACGCGCGGCTTCACCTGGCGCTGCGTCTGCATGGTGCTGGTGCGGCTGGACGAGGCCGACGCCGTGCTCGAGATCGCCGGCAAGCTGCGCCAGCACGTGCGCGAGCACGGCCTCGCACAGGGCGAAGGTCCGGCGAGGACGCTGCTGGGATGGGCGCAGGCCCGGCACGGCGATGCGCGGGCGGGTCACCATGAGCTGATCCAGGGCATGGACGACATGCGCCGGCTCGAAGCCTGGTTCGATCTC
This sequence comes from Burkholderiaceae bacterium, assembly GCA_036569025.1. Taxonomy (GTDB): domain Bacteria; phylum Pseudomonadota; class Gammaproteobacteria; order Burkholderiales; family Burkholderiaceae_C; genus Scleromatobacter. The sequence goes on along the minus strand of DATCRO010000564.1, from coordinate 1,275 downwards.
ACGATGCCCCTGCAGCTCGCGGCCGATGCGGCGCGGCTGGCCGGCGACCTGGACGCCGCCCGCGAGCATGTCGAGGAAGGCCTCGCCCTGGCCGAGCGCCTGGGCGAGCGGCTGCACCTGCCCGACCTGTGGCTGCGCCGTGCGGACCTTGCGAGCACCGCGGGCGATGTCCCGCGCGCCCGCACCTGCGCGCGCGAGGCGCTGCGCGTCGCCGAGGACATGGGCGCGCGCATCGCCGCCCTGGCCGCGCGCCTGGCACTGTGCCGACTGCCCGGCGCCGACGCGGCGGATCTGGCCGCCCTGCGCGCCTGTCGCCAGACGTGGCATGACGGCGAGCCCTTCGGCGTGCTGCGGCATGTCGACGCGCTGCTTGCCGCCTCGTGAGTCCGTCCGGCCACGATCCTGACCGTTTCCCGACCGTTCCCGAACGACTTCCCGCGTCATCGTCCTTAGCCTCTCGGTCATGGAAAAGGCGCGTGCCGCGCCGTCCGAGCACAGAGGAAACCGACGATGCCCCGCCCCATCCGATTGCCCGGCCGACTGGCCGGTCCGGCGCTCGCCGCCACCGCGCTGGCCCTGGCCGCCTGCGCGGCCTTGCCCGACGCCGCCGCCCCGCCGGTTCCACGCGAGCCCGCCACGATCTCCGGGGCGCGCAGCTTCGATGCGCCCACCGCCGCCTGGCCCGAACAGGCCTGGTGGCACGCCTATCGCGACACGCAGCTCGACGCGCTCATCGCCGAAGGACTCGCCGGCTCGCCCTCGATCGCCATGGCCCAGGCCCGCCTCGCACGCGCCGAATCGCTGGCGCAGACGTCACGCGCCGCCGACCTGCCCCAGCTGTCGGCCAACACGTCGATCACGCAGCAGAGGCAGAGCAACGACTACCTCAGCCCGCGCGCCGCCACGCCCCAGGGCTGGAACGACTATGGACGCGCGACGCTCGATCTGTCCTGGGACCTGGACTTCTGGGGCCGCAACCGCGCCGCGTTGCGGGCGGCGCTGTCGGATGCCGACGCCGCGCGCGCCGACGCGGCGCAGGCTCGGCTGATGCTGGCGGCGTCCATCGCGTCGGCCTATGCCGAATTCGTGCGCCTGTGCACCGCCGAAGACACCGCCGCCGAGGCGCTCGAGGTGCGCGGGAAGACCGTGGCGCTGTTCCGCCAGCGCCGCGACAACGGCCTGGAGACCCTGGCCGCCGTGCGCCAGGTCGAGGCGCGGCGCGAGATGGCCGAGGCCGACCTGCTGTCGCAGCGCGAGCAGGTCGCGCTGCAGCGC
>DATCRO010000563.1:0-9470 GCA_036569025.1 Burkholderiaceae bacterium | reverse complement strand
GGCCAGGTCGAGGGCCTTGAGCGCCTTGTTGACGCCGTCGAGGCCGGCCTGGCCGTAGGCGTCGTTCTGCTTGAAGACGGCGATCTTCTTGAGGCCCAGGTTGTGCAGCTGGTTGACGATCAGCGCCGTCTCGTCGTCGTACGACGCGCGCACGTGGAACACGTTGCGCAGCGCCGGCTGGCGCAGCGCCATCGCGCCGGTGAACGGGCCGAAGAACGGGATGCCGGCGTCCTTGACCATCGGCAGGCAGGCCACCGAGGTGGGCGTGCCGACGTAGCCGAACAGGGCGAAGACGTCGTCGTTGAGGAACTTCTCGGTGTTGGCCTTCGCGCGCGCCGGCTCGTAGCCGTCGTCCAGCATGCGCAGTTCGATCTTCTGGCCGTTGACGCCGCCGGCGGCGTTGACCTTGTCGAAGTACAGGCGCGCGCCCCGGTTCAGCTGGATGCCCAGCTGCGCCGACGGACCCGTGTTCGGGGCCGACTGGCCGAGGACGAGGGTGCCCGATTCCTTGGCGAAAAGGGGTGCTGCCGGCAGGGAGGCCAGCAGGCTCAGCATCGTGCGGCGTTTCATGTCGTTGGGTGCGCCGGAGGGAGACGCACGGAACTAGGGGGAGCCCAAATTGTCGTTCAGCTCGAGGACAAACGATGTCAGGAAGTGTCCGGCAAAAGTAGTTGATTTCCCGAACTCGTGAAACGGTTCACGAACTCCCTGTTGAGCAGATCTCGTTTCTGTGGCATTGGTTTTCGCGATGACACACCGTTAACGAGTAGTTACCCTTAACCGCTCATGGGTGAGGCCGGCAGGCCGAAGCGACTGCGGGGCGGAGCGATCGATCAGCCTTGGACACCGTTGTCAGCGCCGTGCGCGAGCGCCCTCAACGCGGCGGTTCGGCCGGTGGCAGCACCCCGCCGGTCGGGGCCGTGAGGCTGGTCAGTCCGGTGTCGTTGTTGACCTGGGCCCTGCCCGGGTCGGTGCGCTGGCCGGCGATGCGCGCGTCGAGCTCGTCGCGATGGTCGTGCGGCCGGGCCGCCTCGCGCATCTCGGCGCGCAGGCGCGGCAACGCGTCCGGATGCTCGCGCTGCATCAGGGCGACCAAGCCCTCGCGCAGCAGGCAGCACAGGTCCCAGCTCTGGCCCGCCGACGGCGAGCTCACGATCAGCCGCAGCTTCATCGCGCGCTCGCTCGTGTCCACCACCTGCAGCAGGCAGACGCGGCCGTCGTGATCCTTGGAACCTTGCGCAAGGCGCGTGGCCTCGGCGCGCAGCGGCGCGAGGTCGGTGGTGTAGTCGACCCAGAAGAAGACGCTGCCGATGATCTGCGAGGTGGTGCGCGTCCAGTTCTGGAACGGGTTGTCGATGAACCACTGCAGCGGGATCACCAGGCGCCGCTCGTCCCAGATCTTGAGCACGACGTAGGTGCTGGTGATCTCCTCGACGCGGCCCCATTCGCCCTGCACGATCAGCACGTCGTCGATGCGCAGCGGCTGCGACAGCGCGATCTGCAGGCCCGCGAGCAGGTTGCCGAACACCGACTTCGCGGCCAGGCCGATCACGAGCGCCGACAGGCCGGCCGACGCGAGCAGGCTGGTGCCGAACTGGCGTGCCCGCGGGAAGGTCATGAGGATGAACGCGACGCCCGCGAACAGCGCGATGCCCATCGCGATGCGCGCGAGCACGCGCGTCTGCGTGAGGATGCGGCGCGCCTGCAGGTTGTCGGCGACGTCCTGCGGATGCAGCAGCGCGACCGCCTCGGCGACGCCGCGCACCGCGGCGATGGCGGTGGCGGTGAACGCGGCGATCAGCAGCACCGTCACCAGCTGGCGCATGCCGCCCATGTGCGGCAGGTCGTCGGGCGCGCCCTCCAGCACCACCTGGACGGCCATCAGCGGCAGCAGCCAGCGCACCGGCCGGTCGATCTGCTGCACGACCGCGTTGGCCACGGGCGCATGTCGCGCGAGGCGCCGCACGATCGGGCGCAGCATGACATGGACGAGGATGCCCACGAGGGCGGCGCCAAGGGCCGAGGCGAGCGGGGCGAGCCAGGCGTCGTAGTCGTGCAGGTTCATGGCGGCGAACGCGGGAAGCGGGAGGACGAACGCGCGGGGCGGCAATCCACGGTCCCGCTCAGGGTCGCGAAAGGAGCATCCGGTCGAGTTGGCATTCGGGGCATACAGTGGCAGGCATGTCCTCCCGACCGAGCGCGATCCCCACCGCCCCCTGCACGAACGCCGAGCGCCTGCTGCCCGGCCACCAGTTCGCCGACGCCTACAAGGTGCCGGCGCCGTACGGCGTGGACGCCATCGAGGCGACGCGCCTCGCGTTCGCGCGCGGCCCGCTGTGGATCCGCTCGCTGCTCGGGCTGCGCAACGGCCTGGTGCGGCTGGTGGGGCTGAAGCCGGCGCGCTCGCGCGGCTTTCCTGTCCTGTCCGAGACGCCGCGCGAAGTCGTGATGGGCTTCGACGACCGGCACCTCGACTTCCGCATCGTCGTCGTGGTCGCCGGCGGTTTCGCCACCGTCACCACGCTCGTGCGCTGGCACAACGCCTGGGGCCGCGCCTACCTGGCCGTCGTCCTGCCGTTCCACCGGGCCATCGCGGCGCGCATGATCGAGGGCGTCGCCTGAACCAGCCGTCCCTCTTTCCCGACCTGCCCGAGCCGCTGCCCGCCGGCCTGCCCGAGGGGCTGGCCTACGAGCCGGAGTTCCTCTCGCGCGAGGAGGAGCAGGCGTTGATCGCGCTGATCCGCACGCTGCCGCTGCACGCCGCGAGATACAAGGACTACACGGCGCGCCGCCGCGTGACGAGCTTCGGCGGCAGCTACGATTTCGACGCCAACAAGCTGCTGCCGGCGCAGCCGCTGATCGAGCAACTGCATCCGCTGCGCGCGCGTGTCGCGCACTGGGCGGGCATCGAGCCCGAGGCGCTGCGGCACGTGCTGGTGGCCGAGTACGCGCCGGGCACGCCGCTGGGCTGGCACCGCGACGTGCCCGACCACGAGGACGTCTTCGGCGTCTCGCTCGGCTCGACCGCGGTGCTGCGCTTCCGCCCCTATCCGCCCAAGGACCCCAAGCGCGCGGACATCGTCAAGCTGCGCGCGGCACCGCGCTCGGTCTACGCGCTGCGCGGCCCGGCGCGCTGGGCGTGGCAGCACAGCGTCGCGCCGGTGGAGGAGTTGCGGTGGTCGATCACGCTGCGGACGGCTCGAGTGGGGCGCAGGTCTTGAATGTTGCGCGGCGACATCTCGCCTTGGGGTCAGGTCTTGAAAGTTGCGCGGCGACATCTCGCCTTGGGGTCAGGTCTTGAAAATTGCGCGGCGACATCTCGCCTTGGGGTCAGGTCTTGAAAGTTGCGCGTTGAGCCGTCAGCGCCCGCCGAAGCCTTGCCGCGCAACTTTCAAGACCTGACCCCGATGCCAGAAGCCTTGCCGCGCAACTTTCAAGACCTGACCCCGAGGCCATGCAATTCAACGCGCAACATTCAAGACCTGACCTCGCGGTGGATCAGAAGCTGCCCGCATCCCCCGGGAAGGTGACCGGCGACTCCCAGCCATCGGCCGAGATCGCCGACACGCCGAAGAAGAAATCATCGAGATCGATGTTCCTGAGCACCGCGCGGCCGGGGTCGACGTTGGCCGGATAGGTGCGGCTGCGCTGCCACTGCGGCGCGGTGGTGTCGCGCCACCACACGCGGTAGGCGGCCACGCCGGGCTGCGGCGTCCAGGTCATGACGGTGTCGGTGGTGACCGCGCCGCCGATCGCCACGCCCTTGACCGGCGCCGGCGCATTGGCCAGCGCCGCGAGCGTGATGGCGTTCAGGCGCGTGACCTGCGCGAGGTAGTCGAAGTCGACGCGGTCGATCGTGTCGCCGAAGCGCACGCCGTCCGCGGTGCGCAGGTCCTGGTGCTCGTTGCGGTAGTCCTCGTGCGGCTCGGTGAAGCGCAGCGCGGGAAAGCCGGCCTCGAGGAAGGGTACCTGGTCGCCGCCGCGGCCGTAGCGGTCGGTGCGGTAGACCATGTTGACGCGGAAGTTGACGAGGTGGTGTTCGGCCAGCCCCGCCACGAAGCGCGCCAGGTTGCGCGACGGCGAGTCCAGCTCGCCGCCGTTGTAGCGGCGCTTGCCGGCCTGCTCCGGCGTCTCGACCGCCTTGGTGCCTTCGGAGAACACGCGGATCACGCCGTTGTCGTTGACGCCGTCCTGGCCGTGGCTGTTGCCGACGATGTCGTTGTTCAGGTCGGCCTCGACCTTCCAGCCCCTGGCCTTGGCGTAGTCGGCGAGCACCTTGCCGCCGTACAGGCCCTGCTCCTCGCCGGACAGCACGCCGTAGACGATGGTGCCGGCGAACTTGTGCTTCGAGAGGACGCGCGCCGACTCCATGACGGCGGCCGTGCCGGAGCCGTCGTCGTCGGCGCCGGGCGCGTCGTGCGTCGCGTCCATCACGTCGGTCACGCGTGAATCGAGGTGGCCGGTGATCGCGATCACGCGTTCGGGGTCCGATGTGCCGCGCTGGATCGCGACGACGTCGACGATGTCGACCCCGTCGGGCGCGCGCTTGCCGGTCACGTGCTGCGACGGCGTGACGATCTCGAGGCAGCCGCCGCACTCCTTGGAGATCGCTTCGAAGCGGGCCTGCGTCCAGCGGCGCGCGGCGCCGATGCCGCGGGTGTCCGACTTCGTGTCCGACAGCGTGTGCCGCGTGCCGAAGCCCACCAGCTTCTCGATGGTGGCGTGCAGCGCGCGCGGGTCGACCGCGTCGGCGATCGCTCCGAGCGTCGCGTCGGGCGAATCCGCGGCGAACGCGGGCGTGGACGAGCCGATGGCGATGGCCACCGCGAGGCGGGCGAGGGCGGGGGTGTGCGGCATGCCGCCGATTATGGGCACGCCGCGCCGCCCGCGCCGCCAGGCGGGTGATCAGGCCGCGACGGCGAACGCGGCAGGCAGCACGATCGCGAACTCGAACGGGCGGTTGCCCGCGGCGTTGCGTTCGCCGAGGAAGCGCACGTCGATGCGTCCGCGCTCGCGGTCGAGGAAGGCCTTGACGGCATCCATGCCCACGCCGCGCCCCGAGACCTCGGTCACCACCTGGGCCGTCGAGAACCCCGGCAGGAAGATCAGCTGCGCCGTCTCCTCGTCGCTGAGGCTGGCGCTGGCCTCGACCAGGCCGCGCTCGGCGGCGATCGCGCGGATGCGATCGAGCGCCATGCCCTGGCCGTCGTCGCGCAGCACCATCCGGAACTCGTCACCGGCAATCGCCGCGTCCAGATCGATGCGGCCGACCGCCGCCTTGCCCGCGGCCACGCGCGCGGCCGGCGCCTCGATGCCGTGGTCGATCGCGTTGCGCAGCAGGTGCGTGAACAGGTTCTTGAGCAGGCCAGTGACCTGGTTGCGCACCAGGATCCCGTCGTCGTGCAGCGAGACGACCGGCGGCTCCTTGCCGAGCTCCCTGGCCAGCGAGGGCAGCGATTCGACGACGCCGCCCAGCGTGTCCTGCAGGCGCTCCGTGCCGATGCGGCGCAACAGCTTCTGCGTCTCCAGCAGCGCGGCGCGCATCGCGTCGACGTCGTCCATGTCCACCGACTGCATCGCCTGCAGCGTCTGCGTGACCTGGGACTTGTCGACCATCAGGAACTTCTCGACGTTGCCGCGCCGGCCCGGGCCCTTGCGACCCAGCTTGGTGTCGTTGATCTTGGCGTACTCGTCCAGCAGCCCGCGCACCGAGTCGAGCTGCTGCAGCAGCGTCTCGGGGTGCCACTCGGTGGTCTGTCCCTTGCGCAGCTCGTCGTAGGTCTGCTCGGCTTCGTGGACCGTATTGGTCAGGTTGCCCAGGCCGTACGTGCGGGCGTTGCCCTTGACCGTGTGCATGTTGCGGAACAACTGCGTGATCAGCTCCGCGGTCGGGCCGGTGGCTTGTTCGGTCAGCGCGCGGTTCTCCTCGACGAAGGCCAGCGAGGTCTGCATGAAGTCCTGGAACTTCTCCTGCGACACCGACAGGATCTCGCCGATCATCTCGAGCTCGCGGCGCTGCGTGGAGGCCTCGTTGGCCAGGCGCTTGAGCTCGGTGACGTCGCGCACGCACAGCATCAGCTTCTCGACGACGTCGCCGTCCCCCACGATGGGCGACCAGCTCAGCTCCAGCGACTTGACGCGGCCGTCGGCCATGCGCAGGTCGAACTCGGTGACCAGCAGGTGCGAGTTGAACTCGTAGTTCATCGCGTCCTCGCCGATGCACGAGGCGATCGAGACCTCGATGGTCGACAGCGTGTCGGCGCCCAGCGAGGTGTTCGCGAACACCAGCGCCATGACGTCGCGGTCGGCGATGCTCGCCGTCTCGAAGATGGTCTCCAGATAGGCCGAGTACTCGGCGTGCACCTTGTTGCCGGCCACCACCGTGAGCACGCCCTGGGGCATGTTCTGCAGCATGCTCTGGATGTCGGCCGTCTTCTGGCGCAGGGCCAGCGTGCGTTCCGTGACGCGGCGCTCCAGGTTGGCGTTGTGGTCGGAGATCTGGCCCATCATGCGCAGGTTGTTGCGGATGAGGAAGACGAGCACCGCCATGAACGCGATGTTCATCGTGCCGAGCGCCAGGCTCAGCGCGAGGTTCCACTGCATCGCCGACTGCGTCTTGGCCACCGAGCGCGAGAAGTCGTCGTAGAAGGCGGCGCGCAGTTCCTTCAACTTCGTGCGCGTCGTGGCCAGGTTCTCGTTCATCTCCTTGATGCGCGGCAGCCAGTCGCGCAGCACCATGCGGTGGTTGAGGTAGTCGTCGTCCATGCGGGCGGCTTCCTCGTTGTACGCGTTGAACTGCGTGCGGATCTGGTCGATCTGCCTGGCCTTGTCCGGGAACAGCGCGCCCATCTCCCGCAGGTTGCCCACCGCGCCCTTGCCGAGCTCGTGCGCCGCGACGGCCTTGTCGGCGGCCGCGGTCATCACCGCCTTGACGTAGTCGTCGCTGACCTTCTCCATCACCGCGATGGACGAATCGGCCTTGATCAGCACGGGGAAATAGGATTGCTCCACCTTCGTGAGCGAGGTCTTGGACTCGACCGACTTCACGACCTGGTAGCTGGAGATCACCAGGAAGCAGGCGATGGCCACCGCCACCATGGCGAGGATCTTCTTCATCGCGACGCTGCTGCCGGCGCCCGCAGCGGGGGCGGGCGGCGCGTCGTGCGCGGCGGCGGAGGCCGCGGCGCGTTCGACCGCGGCGTGCTCCAGGGGTGTGGTCGTGCTCATGGCATCACCAGGAAGTGGATGGCGGAAAAGGCGGCGAGCACCGCGCCGATCCAGAGTCCCGCGGCCAGGCGCAGGAAGGCCGGCTGGCGACGGGCTTGCGCGGCGGCGCGGGCGGGGCGATGCGGGCGGTTCGCGGCCATGATGTTCAGGCCTCGACCAGCTTCTTGAACGTCGCCAGCACGGCGTCGCCCTTGAACGGCTTGACGATCCAGCCCTTGATGCCGGCGGCCTTGCCGCGCTCCTTCATGATGGGGCTGTTCTCGGTGGTCAGCATCACGATGTTGACCGTCTTGTTGCCGAGCTCGCCGCGGATCTTCTCGGCCATCGTCAGGCCATCCATGTTGGGCATGTTGACGTCGGAGACGACGAGCTTGAGCTTGGGGTCCATGCGCAGCTTGGACAGGCCGTCCTTGCCGTCGACGGCCGTGGCGACGTCCAGGCCGTTGCGCTTGAGGAAGCCCGCGACTTCATCGCGAACGGTGCTGGAATCATCGACGACCAGGATCTGGGCCATGGGGAGCGCTCCGGAGTTTCGGTGGTGGCAGGGACGGGGAATTCAGAACATCTCGAGCTCGCCGGTGTCGACCTCGACCTCGACGGCCGGGTCGACATGGAAATCGACGAGGCCGTAGTCGGCGACGCAGAGCGTGGCGTGCAGGGTGAGCTCGCCGGCAAGGACGACGCGGTAGTGCCTGACGAGGCCGCAGCCCAGCAGGTCGACGTACTGCATGCAGTCCTTGTCGATGATGTTGGGCGTGGACATGCCCACGTGCGGGAAGAACGGCCCGAGGTCGCGGTTGAGCGCGCCCACGCACACGTTGCCGCACTCGGCCACGCGGTCGTAGAACTCCTCGTCGCCCAGCGCCGGCGCGCCTTCCTCCGCGTTGCGGTTGAAGTACGCCCGGGTGGCGGCGTCGGGCTTGAAGTAGATGATCGCCAGCGCGCGGAACAGGTAGGACGAGACGGTCAGGACGACGATCTTCTTGTCCTTGTTCTTCTCGATCGTGGCCACGGGCTCCACGCTGACGCTCGCGCCGCCGACGGGCATGCCGCTGCGCAGCGACGAGACCAGCAGGCGGTCGAAGCTCGCCTTGGCGCGTTCGGTGATCATGCGACGGCCGCCTCGGCGGTCAGCACGTCCTTGGACTTGTTGTTGATCAGCTCGAGGCCGATCACCGCGCCGACGATCATCTTGCCGCCGGCCTGCAGGTCCTGGAACGTGGTGGTGGTGATCAGGTCGTTCTTGTAGAGGTTGGCGCGGTAGTCCTTGGACAGGCGCTCGGCGCGGCCGGCCAGCGTGCGGATCTCGTTGGCGACGACCGCGAAGCCGCGGCCCTGGTCGCCGGCGCGCGCGGCCTCGATCGACGCGTTCAGCGCGACGATCACGACCTGCTCGACGATCTTGGAGAACTCCTCGCTCTTGGCGTGCATCTCGCGGTTGTGCGCGAGCAGCGTGTTCATTTCGGCGTGCCAGCGCTCGAAGGTCTTGACGACGCCCAGCAGCTGGTTGATCTCGCCGGCCAGCGAGTCGCAGTTGCGCAGCGCCGACGTCTTGACCTCGGCCACGCGCGCGCCGACGTCGCGCAGCAGCTGGTCGTGCTCGCGCTGCATCTGCGCCATGCGCGCCTCGCCGTCCTTGCGCTGGCGCGCGAACTCGGCCTGCTGCGTGCGCAGCGCCTCCTCGGCGGCGCGCACGGCGACCGAGTGATCCGGCACGTCCAGGCGCTGTGCCTCGACGTCCGGCGCCAAGGTGCGCGCGGCGCGGCTGCCGCGCCACGCCGCGAAGGCGCCGGCCAGGGCCGCGCCGATCGCGAGGCCGATGATGAAGTCGATCATGTCAATGTCCCTTTTCAGGCCGTCGCGGCGAAGCTCGCCGGCAGCACGAAATGCTCCGCTTGCCGCATTCAGGGGATTTCGTCCATCAGCGGGCGCTTTTGAGTCCATTCGTGACCGTCGTGCGACCCGACCGCCGCGATCCCGCGCGAAGCGTGACCGATGTCCGCTGCGCTGCACCATGAACGTTCGATCATGAAAAGGCAACCCGGCGGTTGCATGAACGGACGATCGGGCGTACAACCGGCCACGTCCAGGAGACCTGCATGTCGAGCACCAACGAGATCCGCCAACAGAAGCTCATCAAGGCGCCGCCGTCGCGCGTGTGGCGCGCGATCACCGATGCCACCGAGTTCGGCGCGTGGTTCCGCGTTCGGCTCGAGGCGCCGTTCGTGGTCGGCCACGAGACC
>DATCRO010000562.1:0-6742 GCA_036569025.1 Burkholderiaceae bacterium | reverse complement strand
GTCGAACGGCACGCCATGCGCGCGGCGTGCCAGTCGGTGGCGCTGATCCACAGCCGGCAGTCCCAGCGCGCCGTGAGCCAGTGCGCCAGGCCGAGATGGTCCGGATGCATGTGCGTGACGATCACGCGCAGCACGGGCAGGCCGTCGAGATGGCGGTCGAGGACCTGCTCCCAGGCGGCGCGCGTGGCGTCGTTGGCGACGCCGCAGTCGACGATCGCCCAGCCCGCGCGCCCGTCGTCCGCGCGATCGCGCAGCAGCCACAGGTTGATGTGGTCGAGCGCGAACGGCAGCGGCATGCGCAGCCAGCGCACGCCCGGCGCGACGTCCAGCACCTCGCCCGTCGCGGGCAGCGTGTCGCCCAGCGGGTAGGCCAGTTTCGATTCGTCGGCGTTGGCCATGCGGGCTCCGGTGGACTAGACTTCCGTTTACGTTAACGTCAGTCTAACCATGAGCGCATCTCCCAGTACCGCAGGCAGGAACAAGGCGGCGAAGGCGCCCGCCGCCGCCAAGGGCGCGGCCAAGAGCTTCACGATCACGGAGCTGGCTGCCGAGTTCGACGTCACCCCGCGCGCGATCCGTTTCTACGAGGACGTCGGCCTGCTGGAGCCCACGCGGGCCGGACGCAACCGTGTCTATTCGCAGCGCGAACGCACCCGGCTGAAGCTGACGCTGCGCGGCAAGCGCCTGGGCCTGAGCCTGCAGGAGATCAAGCAGCTGGTGGACATGTACGACTCGCCGTCGGACACCCGGCCCCAGCTGGAGGCGTTCCTGGCGGTGCTGCGGTCGCACCGCCGGCAGATCGAGCTGCAGCTGGAGGACATCCGCGTCACGCTGGAGGAGATCGCCCAGCACGAGGCGCGCTGCGAGCGCCTGCTGGAGGCGGCCGGCGGCGCCGCGGCGCCCGCGCCCGCCGCCAAGCGGGCGGTGCGTGCGTGACGGGCGTTCAGCTCCTGTCGCGGTAGGCCGCTTCCAGTTCGGCCAGGAAGTAGACGAGAAAGCCGAGCGCCAGCTCGGTCTCGATCAGCCCGGACACCAGGTTGACGCGGCAGGCCCGGCCAAAGCCGCTGCTCGTGTCGACCACTTCCAGCCGCACATCGCCTGGCATCACGCGCACGTGCTTGTAGATGCCGTGCCGGCCTGTCGTCACCTCGACCAGGCGCCCGTCGTCCAGGGTCGCCGTCCAGACGGGGCGCCAGAATCCGGCCTGGCGCAGGTGCAGCGGGCGGCCGGCGAGAAACAGCACGTTGCCGTCACTCCGGGCAACGACCTGGCCATCGCGATGGAGCCGGACTTCCCCCTTGCGTCGGGTGATGTCCATGCCACCCACCGCGAACCAGTTGGACGAGAGCGCGAGCTGGCTGCGCAGCAGCGTCGAGTCGTCGTGCACCTCGACTCCCAGGTGCGGCCGTTCGCGGATGTTGGCGGGCGGGGTGTCGCGGGGCATGCGCGGATTGTCGGGCATGCCCTCTCCGGGTGATCTCGGTTTACGTTTACGTAAACGTCAATTAAACTCGACGGCCTCGCCGGGTGCGCAGCCCGGAGCAACAATGGCGTTCGCCCGTCGGCGGCGCGTCCTGATCCTGGAGACGACACCATGAGCAACCTGCCCGGCCTGAACTTCATGCTCGGCGAAGACATCGACGCGCTGCGCGACGCCGTCCGCGCGTTCGCGCAGGCCGAGATCGCGCCGCGCGCGGCCGAGATCGACCGCAGCGACCAGTTCCCGATGGACCTGTGGCGCAAGATGGGCGAGCTGGGCGTGCTGGGCATCACCGTGCCCGAGGAATACGGCGGCGCCAACATGGGCTACCTCGCGCACATGATCGCGATGGAGGAGATCAGCCGAGCCAGCGCCTCGGTGGGCCTGAGCTACGGCGCGCACTCCAACCTGTGCGTCAACCAGATCAAGCGCAACGGCTCCGAGGCGCAGAAGAAGAAGTACCTGCCCAGGCTGATCTCGGGCGAGCACGTGGGCGCGCTGGCGATGAGCGAGCCCGGCGCCGGCTCCGACGTCATCTCGATGAAGCTCAAGGCCGAGGACAAGGGCGGCGTCTACCTGCTCAACGGCAGCAAGATGTGGATCACCAACGGCCCCGACGCCGACACGCTGGTGGTCTACGCCAAGACCGAGCCCGAGCTGGGCGCGCGCGGCGTCACGGCCTTCCTGATCGAGAAAGGCATGAAGGGCTTCTCGATCGCGCAGAAGCTCGACAAGCTGGGCATGCGCGGCAGCCACACCGGCGAGCTGGTGTTCCAGGACGTCGAGGTGCCGGCCGAGAACGTGCTGGGCGCGGTCAACGGCGGCGCCAAGGTGCTGATGTCGGGCCTGGACTACGAGCGCGCGGTGCTGACCGGCGGCCCGCTGGGCATCATGCAGTCGGTGATGGACAACGTCGTCCCTTACATCCACGACCGCAAGCAGTTCGGCCAGAGCATCGGCGAGTTCCAGCTCATCCAGGGCAAGGTGGCCGACATGTACACCGTGCTGCAGGCCGCGCGCAGCTTCGCCTACACGGTGGCCAAGAACCTGGACATGCTCGGTGCCGGGCATGTGCGCCAGGTGCGCAAGGACTGCGCCTCGGTCATCCTGTGGACGGCCGAGAAGGCGACATGGATGGCCGGCGAGGGCGTGCAGATCTTCGGCGGCAACGGCTACATCAACGAGTACCCGCTGGGCCGCCTGTGGCGCGATGCCAAGCTCTACGAGATCGGCGCGGGCACCAGCGAGATCCGCCGCATGCTGATCGGCCGCGAGCTGTTCGCCGAGACGATGTGATGACCCGGCTGCCGGCGCCGCTTCCCATCCTGCAGGGCGAGCGCTGCCTGCTGCGCGCGCTCGTGCCGCAGGACGCGCCGGCGCTGGTCGCGCACGCCGACGATCCGGCCGTCGCACGCAACCTGTTCGACGGCTTCCCGCAGCCCTACACGATGACCGCGGCCACCGCCTGGGCGACACACGAGTCGCAGTCGGGGGACTTCGGCTGGGTCTGGGCGATCGTCGTGGACGGCGCGTTGATCGGCTGCATCGGCCTGCGGCCGGAAAGCGGCTGGCTGCGCTGCAATGCCGAGATCGGCTACTGGATCGGCCAGGCGCACTGGCGGCGCGGCATCACCAGCGACGCGGTGCGCCAGGTCACCGACTGGGCGTTCGCGGCGGTGCCGGAGATCACGCGCATCTACGCGCCGATCTTCGCGGACAACGCAGCTTCGCAGGCGGTCGCGCGCACCTGCGGCTACGTGCGCGAAGCGACGCTGCCGCAAAGCGCGATCAAGGACGGCCGCGTGATCGACCGCGTGGTGTGGGCGACCTACCGCACGCAGACGGCGCGACGCGACGCGGACATCGACGCCGCGCTCGCCGCCACGGCGGCCAGCGTGATGGAGCGGGCATGAACGCCGCCCGGCCGCCCCAAGGCGTTCGCGCCGCAGCGCGCAGCGCGGAGGCCATCCGATGACGGGCGCCGGCGCGATCGCCTGCATCGGCGGCGGGGGCTTCCTCGTCGACGACGCGCGCGGCGTGCAGGAGCGCTTCCTGCTGACGCTGATCCCCGGGTCGCGCCGGCGCGAGCGTCCGCGCGTGCTGTACCTGGGCCTCGCGCACGGCGACGCGGAGAGCCGGCAGCTGCGCGCCTACAAGATGTTCGCCAGGCTCGGCTGCGACATCACGGCGTTGCCGTTCTTTCCGTACGAGATGAAGCGCGACTACCCCGCCGAGGCGCTGGCCGCCGACCTCGTCTACGTCGGCGGCGGCAACACGCCCGCGATGATCGCCGTGTGGCGCGAGTTCGGCTTCGACCGCGCGCTGCACGACGCGTGGCAGGCCGGCACCGTGCTGGCGGGCGTGAGCGCCGGCGCCAACTGCTGGTTCGAGGACTACGTCACCGACAGCGTGCCCGGCGGCGGCGTGCGCCCGGGCCTGGGCTGGCTGCCCGGCACGTTCTGCCCGCACCTGGACAGCGAGCCCTGGCGCGCGCCCCTGCTCGCGGGCGTGACGCGCGCCCCCGCGGTCGGCGTGCGCGAGGGCGGGATGATGATCGTGCGTCCCGGCGCGGCGCCCGAGTTCGTCGCCGACAGGCCCGGCGTCACCGCGAACGTGCGGTTGCCGGGCGAAGAAGCGCGGGAAGTCCCCGCGCTCGACTTGTCCTCGCGGTGAAACCGGCCGCTCCGTACACTGGCCGTTCGCCCAACAACGACACGAAATGACCATGTCCGACGACAACAGCAACGACAAGGATCTCTCCGGCCTGTTCGAGCAGAACGCGCGCTGGGCCGAGAAGATGGAGCAGCGCAGCCCCGGCTTCTTCACGAGCCTGCTGACGCAGCAGACGCCGCAATACCTGTGGATCGGCTGCGCCGACAGCCGCGTGCCGGCCAACGAGCTGATCGGCCTGCTGCCGGGCGACGTGTTCGTGCATCGCAACGTGGCCAACGTCGTCGCGCACTCGGACCTGAACGCGCTGTCGGTGATCCAGTTCGCCGTCGACGCCCTCAAGGTCAGGCACATCATCGTCGTGGGGCACTCGAAGTGCGGCGGCGTGACGGCGGCGCTGAACAACTCGCGCGTCGGCGTCGTCGACAACTGGCTGCGCCACGTGCAGGACGTGCGCAACGCGCACATGGAGCTGCTGCAGGCCATCCCCGAGGCGCAGCGCGTCGACGCGCTGGTCGAGCTCAACGTGCTGGAGCAGGCGCGCAACGTTTGCCTGTCGACGGTGGTCGAGGATGCCTGGGTGCGCGGCCAGCAGGTGATCGTGCACGGCTGGGTCTACGGCCTGCACAACGGCCTGCTCAAGGACCTGAGCTTCACCGTCGCCAGCATCGACGACGTCGGCCCCGAGTACCAGCGCGCGCTGTTCGCCCTGCGCCTGCGCTACCTGCCGGCCGCCGCCTGAAGCCATCCGAGGACGCGATGTTCCCGCACCAGCTGGACGACCCGCAAGCGTTCGCGATCGCCCGGGCGATCGTCGAGGGCTTCGATCGCCACTACCGGCTGTTCACCGCGGCGGCGCGCGGCGCGAAGGCGCGCTTCGAGAAAGCCGACTGGCAGGGCCAGCTCGACGCGCAGCGCGACCGCATCGCGTTCTACGACCTGCGCGTCGACGAGGCCGTGGAGCGCCTGCACCGCGAGTTCCGTGCCGGCGAACTGTCGCGCGAGACCTGGCACCAGGTCAAGCTGCACACGATCGGCCTGCTGATCGACCACCACCAGCCCGAGTGCTGCGAGACGTTCTTCAACTCGGTGACGACCAAGATCCTGCACCGCGGCGACTATCGCAACGACTTCATCTTCGTGCGGCCCGCGCTGTCCACCGACTACCTCGAGAACGACGAGCCCGGCGCCACGCCGACCTACCGCGCCTACTACCCGACGCGCGAGACGCTGCACGAGACGTGCATGCGCGTCATCACCAACTTCCAGCTGGAGGTCGAGTTCCAGGATCTCGCGCGCGACGTCGCCGACGTGGTGCGTGCGCTGCTGGGCGAGCTCAAGGACGCCCGCCTGCGCGCCAACTTCCAGGTGCAGGTGCTGTCGACGCTGTTCTACCGCAACAAGGGCGCGTACGTCGTCGGCAAGATCGTCAACGGCTTCAGCGAGCTGCCGTTCGCGCTGCCGATCCTGCACGGCGACGACGGCCTGCTGGTGATCGACACGGTACTGATCGGCGAGGAAGACCTGCTGCTGCTGTTTTCCGCGGCGCGCGCCTACTTCATGGTGGACATGGGCGTGCCCAGCGGCACCGTGCACTTCCTGCGCACGCTGATGCCGCGCAAGACGCGCTCCGAGCTGTACGCGCAGGTCGGGCTGCAGAAGCAGGGCAAGGCGCTGTTCTACCGCGACCTGCTGCAGCACCTGCGCCATTCCAGCGACAAGTTCCGCATCGCGCCCGGCATCAAGGGCATGGTGATGCTCGTGTTCGACCTGCCGTCGTTCCCGGTGGTGTTCAAGGTCATCAAGGACTTCTTCCCTCCGCCCAAGGACACCACGCCCGAGCAGGTCGAGGCCAAGTACCTGCTCGTCAAGCAGCACGACCGCGTGGGCCGCATGGCCGACACGCTCGAGTTCTCCAACGTCGCGCTGCCGCGCCACCGCTTCGAGGAGGAGCTGATCGCCGAACTGCGGCAGTTCTGCGGCAGCCAGCTCGAGGACGACGGGCAGACGCTGGTGATCCGCCATGCCTACATCGAGCGCCGCATGGTGCCGCTCAACATCTACCTGGGCGACGCGAGCCCGGCGCAGATCGAGCAGGTGGTCGTGGAGTACGGCAACGCGATCAAGGATCTCGTCGCGGCCAACATCTTCCCCGGCGACATGCTGTGGAAGAACTTCGGCGTCACGCGCCTGGGCCGCGTCGTGTTCTACGACTACGACGAGATCGAGTACCTGACCGACTGCAACTTCCGGCGCGTGCCGGCGCCGCGCAACGAGGAGGAAGAGATGTCGGGCGAGCCCTGGTACGCCGTGGCGCCGCGCGACGTCTTTCCCGAGACCTTCGGCCCGTTCCTGCTGGGCAACCCGGCGGTGCGCAAGGTGTTCATGGCGCACCACGCCGACCTGCTGGACGCCGGGTACTGGCAGCAGCAGAAGGACCGCATCCTCGCCGGCTACGTCCACGACGTCTTCCCGTACGACCCGTCGCGGCGCTTCAGCGTTCAGCGCGCCGCGGCGAAAGCCCATCCGAATTCCGAAGCGAGGGCCATGCAGCCCGCGCCGACCTGACCCACCATCCTTTCAGGAGCATTG
>DATCRO010000561.1:0-10790 GCA_036569025.1 Burkholderiaceae bacterium | reverse complement strand
GACTGCTCGGGTTTCACCCGCTACGTCTTCGAGAACAGCCTGGGCCGCGTGCTGCCGCACCGGGCCGACGAGCAGGCCAACGCGCCCGAGCTCGCCAAGGTCGACCGCAAGGACCTCAAGCCCGGCGACCTGGTCTTCTTCGACACCATGCGCCGCACGTTCTCGCACGTGGGCATCTACCTGGGCGACGGCAAGTTCATCCACTCGCCGCGCACCGGCGAATCCGTGCGCATCGAGGACCTGAACGTCTCGTACTGGGCGCGCCGCTTCACCGGCGGCCGCCGCGTGCCCGAGCTGGCCGATGCCAACGGCAATCCGACCGGCGCCAACACGTCGATGCTGGCCTCGCTGACCTCGCGCCTGCCGGGGTTCGGCGGATCGGGCGGTGCCGGCGGCGCGCCGGTCGTGGCGCCGGCCATCGTGTCCAGCACGCCCGCCCTGCGCCTCAGCAGCACGCCGGTCGCGCTGCCGGCGGCCGCGCCCAGCGCGCTGGGCCCCTCGCACGATCCGTTCGCGCGCGCCCTGACCGATCGCTGAACACATCGTGCTCCCTGCCACGGCCCGCCTCGCGCGGGCCGTGTCGTTTCCGCGATGACCCGACGCCGATGGGATGCCGGCCGGCCGGGCACAATCGGGCCATGGGCAAGACCTTCGCCATCCACGACCTGCGACGCGGCCCCGCGCCCGCGAGCGTGCGCGCGGGCACCCCCCTGCTCGCGCCCGGGGCCGATCGCCTCGACACCTTCGCGCGCCCGCTGCGCGACCTGCGCATCTCGGTCACCGACCGCTGCAACTTCCGCTGCGGCTACTGCATGCCCAAGGAGGTGTTCGACAGCCGCCATGTGTTCCTGCCGCATGCCCAGCTGCTGAGCTTCGAGGAGATCGAACGGCTCGCGCGCCTGTTCGCGGACGCCGGCGTTCGCAAGCTGCGGCTGACCGGCGGCGAGCCGCTGCTGCGCAAGAACCTGGAGCACCTCGTCGAACTGCTCGCCGCCCTGCGCACACCCGACGGGTTGCCGCTGGACATCACGCTGACCACCAACGGCTCGCTGCTGGCGCGCAAGGCCGCGGCGCTGAAGGCGGCCGGCCTGGGCCGCCTCACGGTGAGCCTGGACGCCATCGACGACGCCGTGTTCCGCCGCATGAACGACGTCGGCTTCGCGGTCGAGGACGTGCTCGGCGGCATCGACGCCGCGCTGGCCGCCGGCTTCGGTCCGATCAAGGTCAACATGGTCGTCAAGAAGGGCACGAACGACGACCAGGTGGTGCCGCTCACGCGCGCCCTGCATGCACGCTACGGCAACGCCACGGTGCTGCGCTTCATCGAGTTCATGGACGTCGGCTCGACCAACGGCTGGCGACTGGACGACGTGCTGCCCTCGCGCGAGGTGCTCGAGCGCCTGCGCGAGATCGGCCCATTGACGGCCCTGCCCGCCAGCGCGGCGGGCGAGACGGCCCAGCGCTGGCGCTTCGACGCCACCGGCCAGGAGATCGGCCTGGTCTCCAGCGTCACGCAGGCCTTCTGCGGCGACTGCAACCGGGCGCGCCTGTCCACCGACGGCCAGCTCTACCTGTGCCTGTTCGCCACCCATGGCCACGACCTGCGCGCGCTGCTGCGCGGCGGCGCCGACGACGCTGCCATCGCGGGCGCGATCGACCAGGTCTGGGCCGCGCGCGACGACCGCTACTCCGCGCTGCGCACCGCGGCCACGCCCGCGGTCGACGCCGGCGAGCGGCGCGTCGAGATGCACTACATCGGCGGCTGATGGCCGCGCCTGCGTCCCGCGCGGCGATCACCGGCCTGGTGCTGGCCGGCGGCCGCGGGCAGCGCCTGGGCGGCGTCGACAAGGGGCTGCAGCCCTGGCATGGCCGGGCGCTGGTCGACCATGCGATCGAGCGGCTCGCGCCCCAGGTCGGCGGCATGATGATCAGCGCGAACCGCAACGCCGCCGACTACGCCTCGCGCGGCGCGCGCGTGCTTGCGGACGCGCGCGACGACTTCCCCGGCCCGCTCGCGGGCATCCTGGCGGGCCTGTGCGCCGCCGCGACGCCGTGGCTCGCGGTGGTGCCCTGCGACTCGCCGCGCCTGCCCGCCGACCTCGTCGAGCGCCTGGCCCGAGGCCTGGACGGCCGCGACGGGGCCGTCGTGCAACGCGACCTCGGCGCCGCGGGCGTGCGCCTGGAGCCGGTGTGCTGCCTGCTGTCGACATCGCTGGCCGGCGATCTCGCGCGCTACCTGGAAGACGGCGGCCGCAAGGTCGAGGCCTGGCTGTCGCGCCATGCGACGCCGGTGCGCTTCGATCGCCCGGAGGATGGGGCGGCCTTCGCCAACATCAACACGCCAGACGACCTGGCGCTGTAAGGGCGGGTCAGTCGCAGGCGTCAACCGCCGTTCGCCGGCGTTGCCGACTGGCCGACATGGCGGGCCGCGCCTCGGGCCAACCCGCCCTGCGCCGTTCAGGCCTGCCCATTCAACGCCGCCTGCACGCCCCGGTTGGCCAGCGCATCCGCGCGCTCGTTGCCCGGATCGCCGGCATGGCCCTTGACCCAGTGCCACTGCACATCGTGCGCGTTGGCCAGCGTCTCGAGCTGCTGCCACAGCTCCACGTTCTTCACCGGCTTGCCGTCGGCCGTGCGCCAGCCGCGCTTCTTCCAGCCGTGGATCCACGACGTGATGCCATTGCGCACGTATTCGCTGTCGGTGTAGACCGCCACCGAGCAGCGCCGCGTCAGCACCGACAGGCCCTTGATCACCGCGGTGAGCTCCATGCGGTTGTTGGTCGTCTGCGTGGCGCCGCCGAACAGCTCGCGCTCCTTGCCGCTGGCCGAGAGCCAGCAGCCCCACCCGCCCGGCCCGGGGTTGCCCTTGCAGGCCCCGTCCGTGTAGATCGTCACTTCGGTCGTCGATTCGCTCATGGCCGGCATCGTACCTTCGTGGCGGCTCGCCCTCGTCGACGTGCACTGGCCCGTTCGGACAAGTCCGCGCTTCAGCGCCGCCCCCGGTTGATCGTCGCCACCGCCGGCGCCGTCGCCGCCTTGACGGGCGGCTTGCGCAGCTTGCCCACCAGGTGCATGCCGCGCACGCGCCGCACGGCCACGAGGAAGTAGACGGCGCCCAGCACCGGCCACCAGCGCTCGCCCACGCGCTCCATCCAGCCGTAGCGGTCCAGCCATTTCTGCGTGCTCCACGGCGGGCGGTAGCAGCCGAACTTGCCGACCTCGATGTCGAAGCTGAGCAGCCGCAGCCAGTCGCGCAGGCGCCAGTAGCCGATGAACTCACCGGCGCTCGGCAGGAACAGCGTCTCGTCGGCCATGCGCATGCGGTGGCCCGTGCGGCCGAGACGCTGGCGCAGCGCCCACAGGCTCATCGGGTTGAAGCCGAAGATCACGAGCTTGCCGTCGGGCACCAGGCAGCGCGTGGCCTCGGCCAGCGCCTGGTGCGGGTCGGAGGACATCTCGAGCGTGTGCGGCATCACCACCAGGTCGAGGCTGTTGGAGGCGAACGGCAGCGCCTCGGCGCAGCAATGCAGCGCGACGGGCACCTTCAGCGGCGAGATGGCGAAGCCGAGGTCGGCCGCGGGGGCGATCGGCGAAGGCTCGGGATTGACCAGGCTGGGGCTGGCGAGCCAGCGGTGCGGCATGCGGTTGGCGCGCAGGCCGTCCAGCGAGGGCAGGCCCATCTGCAGCGCGTGGTAGCCGAAGATGTCGAAGACGGCGCGGTCGATCCGCTCCTGCTCCCAGGCGAGCAGCACCCGGCCGGGCGGTGTCTCCAGCCACTCGCCCAACTCTATAATCGCTGCGCTTGTCTCCATGGATCTGATCGCCCTACCCGCCTTCGCCGACAACCTCATCTGGATGCTTCACGACGGCGCCGACGCCATCGTGGTGGATCCCGGGGCAGCGTCGCCCGTGAAGAACGCGTTGCGCGAACGGGGACTGCGGCTCGCGGCCATTCTAGTGACCCACCACCATCCGGACCATGTCGGCGGCCTGGCCGAGTTGCAACCGCTGGTGCAGGGGCCGATCTACGGCCCGGCGCACGAGCCGATGCCGGTGGCGGTCGAGAAGATGTCGCACGGCATGGCGTTCGAGCTGCTCGGCCTGCATGTGCAGGTGCTGGACGTGCCCGGCCATACCGCCGGCCACATCGCCTACGTCGCCACCGAGCGGGGCCGCGCGCCCTGGCTGTTCTGCGGCGACACGCTCTTTTCCGGCGGCTGCGGCCGGCTGTTCGAGGGAACTCCTGCCCAGATGCAGCACTCCCTGTCTGAGCTCGCCGCGCTGCCGGGCGAGTCGCGCGTCTGCTGCGCGCACGAATACACGCTCTCGAACCTGCGTTTCGCGCGCACGGTCGAGCCCCACAACACGGCCCTGGCCGAGTACGAGGCCCGCTGCCAGGCCCTGCGCGCCGAGGGCGCCTGGACCCTGCCGTCGACCATCGCCACCGAACGCGCCGTCAACCCGTTCCTGCGCGTGCGCGAACCCGAGGTGGTGGCGTCGGCGCGGGCCCATGGCGCCGCCTCCGGGGACCCGGTCGACGTCCTAGCCGCCCTGCGTGAATGGAAGAACACGTTTTGAACACTGCCGCTCCCCCGACGCGCCTGTCGCTGTCCACCGTCGTGTCCCTGGCCCTCGCGCTGGTGCTCGCGGCCTGCTCCACCGTCGACCTCGCGCCCGCGCCGGCCGCCGGCCCCGCTCCCGTCGTCACGGCCGCCATGCAGCCGGCCGACGCGGCGTCCGCTTCCGAGGCCGCCGCGTCGCAGCCGGCGGTCGCCTTGGCCGCCGCCGGCTCGGCGAGCGCGCCGGCCGCGGCCGCCTCCGACGCCGAGGCGATGGAGGCCGACGACGATGACGACAGCGACGCGGCCAAGACGGGCACCGCCCCGGCCGTGCTGCCGCCGTACGACCCGCTGCAGCCCGACACCCGCGTCAACCTCGACGACAGCGCCGCCCGTTCCGACCTGTGGCACCGCGTGCGCGACGGCTTCGCGATCCCCGACATGGACACGCCCGCCGTCAAGCAGTGGGAGCAGTGGTACTCGTCGCGCCCGGACTACGTGGCCCGCATGACGGCCCGCGGCGCGCGCTACCTGTACCACATCACCCAGGAGGTCGAGCGCCGCCACATGCCGACCGAACTGGCGCTGCTGCCCTTCACCGAGAGCGCGTTCAACCCGCAAGCGATGTCGGTGGCCAAGGCCTCGGGCATGTGGCAGTTCGTGTCGGCCACCGGCAAGGACTTCGACCTCAAGCAGAACATCTTCCGCGACGACCGCCGCGACGTGCTGTCGTCCACCCGCGCCGCGCTCGACTACCTGCAGCGCCTGCACGACATGTTCGGCGACTGGCAGCTCGCGCTGGCCGCTTACAACTGCGGCCAGGGCAACGTGCAGCGCGCCATCGCGCGCAACCAGAAGCGCGGCCTGCCCACCGACTACGCGAGCCTGAACCTGCCCAAGGAGACCAGCGAGTACGTGCCCAAGCTGCAGGCGGTCAAGAACATCGTGCTGCACCCCGAGGCGTATTCGCTGACGCTGCCGCCCGTGGGCAACCACCCGTACTTCCTGAGCGTGCCCATCGAGCGCGACATCGACGTCGACACCGCCGCCAGGCTGGCCAACGTGTCCATCGACGAGTTCCGCATGCTCAACCCGCAGCTGGACAAGCCCGTGATCCTGGCCGCCGGCACGCCGCAGGTGCTGCTGCCCTACGACAACGCCGACGACTTCGTGCGCGCGGTCAAGGCGCATCCGGGACCGCTGGCGACGTGGACGGTGTACTCGGTCGGCAAGACGATCCGTCCCGCCGACGCCGCCAGGCTGGTGGGCATGAGCGAGACCGAGCTGCGCGAGGTCAACCACATCCCGGCGCGCATGCTGGTGCGGGCCGGCTCGACGCTGCTGGTGCCGCGCTCGGCGCAGCACAAGGCGGACGTCTCCGAGACGGTCGCCGACTCGGCTGCCATCTCGCTGGCGCCCGACCTGCCGCCGACCCGCCGCGTCAACATGCGCGTGGGCAGGGGCGGCGAGACGGTGGCGTCGGTGGCGCGCCGCTGGCACGTCAGCGCCACGCAGGTGGCCGCCTGGAACCATGTGTCGGCCGGCGGCAAGTTCGCCGCGGGATCGACGGCCGTGCTGTTCCTGCCGCGCTCCACGTCGCTGGCGCGCGCGCCGTCGCACCCGGCCACCCGCGTCGCCGCCAAGGTCAAGGGCGGCGCGAAGACGCGCGTGGCGCAGGCGCCCAACGCGCGCAGCGGCACGCACGTGGCCGTCTCGAAGGCGCCGCCGCGCAAGGGCAAGGCCGTCGTCGCGCACAAGGGCGGCACGCCGGGCAAGACGGTGGTCACCAAGACGCGGGTCGCGCAGCCCTGACACCACCCTAGAGGCGGCGCTCGACCGCATGC
Source organism: Burkholderiaceae bacterium (assembly GCA_036569025.1). Classification (GTDB taxonomy): domain Bacteria; phylum Pseudomonadota; class Gammaproteobacteria; order Burkholderiales; family Burkholderiaceae_C; genus Scleromatobacter. The sequence continues at coordinate 4,387 of DATCRO010000561.1, read as the reverse complement.
GCCGGGCGCGACCTACACTGGCCGCCCCAACCTCACCGGAAGCCCGCGCATGACCGCCCCCGTCCTCGAGACCTGGCACCGCCTGGTGCGCACCAACGACGCCTCCGGCATCCCGGCGCTGATCGCGGAAGACGCCACCTTCCACTCCCCGGTCGTGCACGCGGCGCAGCCGGGCCGCAAGCTGACGGTGATGTACCTGTCGGCCGCCTTCAGGGTGTTCTTCAACCCGACGTTCCGCTACGTGCGCGAGATCGCCGGGCCCCATGACGCGATGCTCGAGTTCGAGACCGAGATCGACGGCATCCTCGTCAACGGCGTCGACATCATCAAGTGGAACGACGCCGGCCAGATCGTCGACTTCAAGGTGATGATCCGCCCGCTCAAGGGCATCAACATCATCCACCAGAAGATGGGCGAGATGCTGGCCGCGGCGCAGAAGCCGGCCGCCTGAGCCCGTGCCCGCAGGGGTGCGGCATGATGCGCGCGTGAACGAGCCCGCCAAGGACGCCCTGCCGCCGCACGCCGTCGCCCGGTTGCGCGACGCCTGCCTCGCGGACGACGCGCAGCGGCCGCGCCTGGATCGCGGCGCGCCGCGCAAGGCGCGCTGCGAGCGCTGCCGCCTCGCGCCCTCGCACTGCGCCTGCGCACTCCGCCCCCGCGTGCCCACGCGCGCGGGCATGTGCCTGCTGATGGCGCCGTTCGAGGCGCTCAAGCCCAGCAACACCGGCTGGCTGGTGGCCGACGTCGTGCCCGACACGCACGCGTTCGCGTGGTCACGCACGCACGTCGACCCGGCGCTGGTGGCGCTGCTGGACGACCCGCGCTGGCAACCCTTCATCGTGTTTCCCGGGGAGTTCGCGGCGCCCGAGCGCGTCGTCGGCGCACTGCCCGCCGTCGCGCCGGGCGACGCGCGGCGTCCTCTGTTCATCCTGCTGGACGGCACCTGGGCCGAGGCGCGCAAGGCCTTCCGCAAGAGCCCGTACCTCGACCGCTTCCCGGTGCTGGGCCTGGACCCCGCGACGCTCTCGCGCTACCGCCTGCGCAGCGCCTGGCACGAGCATCACCAGTGCACCGCGGAGATCGCCGCCCTGTGCCTGGACCTGTCCGGCGACGCCCGCGCCGCGCGCACGCTCGAGGCCTGGCTCGACGTGTTCAGCGAACGCTACCTGTGTGCGAAGCAGAGCGTGCCGCCCGACGAGTCGGACGAGGCGCATCGACGCCTCGCCGCGCTGCGCGGCTAGGAGTCTGCGCGGCAGAAGCCGCGCGGACTCCTAGCGCCGTTCGCGCGGCGCGTTCAGAGCTGCGCCTCGATGGCCGCCTTGTCGATGGCCGACCACACGGTGGCGATGCGACGGTCGCTGATCTCGTAGAACACCGTCTCGGTGAACCTGACCTGCTTGCCGTTGACCGCCAGGCCCTGGAATTGGCCGGTGGGCGTGCAGTCGAACGCGAGCTTCGCGGCGACGTTGGGCGGGTCGCAGGTGACCATCTCGACGTTGAACTTCAGGTCGGGCACGTCCTCCACGTCCTTCTCGAGCATCGCCCGATAGCCGGACAGGCCCAGCGGCCGGCCGTTGTGCATGACGTCGTGCGAGACGAACTGCGCGAGCGCGGGCCAGTCGCGCCGGTTGAGGCAGGCGATGTAGTCGCGGTAGAGGTCGGCGAGTTCGGTGTCGGTCATGTCCAGGGCGAGGTGCGGCGTCGAGGGTGGGATCGTAGCGCGAACCGGCGTCGCGACATCGCGATCACGTTGCCGGGGACATGGCCGGCAGGCGCGCCAGTCCTCGCGCAGCAGCGGAAGGTACTGCGGCCGGGCCGCGGTACGCCGCGGCACTGGCGGACCAAAGGCGTGTCATCGCCCGACGTCACCGCCCGGCCCGCGTGCGCAGCGCCACGCGCGTCAGCCCTTCGAACTCGCACAGGTCCAGCAGGTGCACGACGTCCTGGTACGGCACCAGGGTATCGCCGTCGATGCGCACGGCGCGGTTCGGATCCTTGCGCGCCTCGGCGTGCAGGCGGTCGCGCAGTTGCACCGTCGACACCGGCTCGCGGCCCCAGTACAGGCCGCCCTTGACGTCGACGCCGATCACCAGCGGGCTCGCGTCGGCCTGCGCCTCGTCCAGCGACACCTCGGACTGCGGCAGCGTGATCGGCAACTGCCTCGCCGCCTTGCCCTCGGCCTGCTTCTGGAACGAGGTGGCGACCATGAAGAACATGAGCAGGAAGAAGATGCAGTCGATCAGCGCGATCAGGCTGATCTCGGGCTGCTCGTCCTCGCCGACGGCGATCCTCATGCGCGGCCTCCGTCGCGCGCGCAGGCATCCATCACGCGTTCCAGTTGCTCCTCGAGCGCCAGGCCACCCAGCGTCAGGCGATGGCGGAAGAAATGATGAAGCGCCAGCGCCGGCAGTGCGACGCTGAGGCCGGCGGCGGTGTTGACCAGCGCCTTGGAGATGCCGCCGGCCAGCAGCGACGCGTCGCCCATGCCGCCCGTGAACGCGATGACGTGGAAGGCTTCGATCATGCCGACCACGGTCCCCAGCAGGCCCACGATCGGCGCCACCGTCGCCACGACCGCCAGCGGGTAGGCGCGCTGCTGCTGCTGGCGCAGCGCGCGCGAGGCGAGTTCGCCGGCGCGCTCGTCGAGCACCTCGGGCGTCCAGCGCGCCCGGTTGGCGATGACGAAGCGGATCGCCATCGCAAGGACGCTCTCGCGCCGCGCCAGCGCCTGCTGCAGTTCCTCCAGCCGCCCGGCCTGCCACAGCGGCAGGACCTCGTCGACCAGCCCCGTTGGCACGATGGCCGACATGCGGAAGCGATGGAAGCGCTCGATCGCCACGGCGACCATCAGCAGCGACAGCGCCGCGATGACCCAGATGCCGGCGCCGCCGGTGGCCAGTTGCTGGAACAGGTTCAATTGCATGATGAGGATCACTTGGACAGGACGACGGAGAAGAAGGGATGGCCGTCCGCATTGCACAGCTTGAACAGCAGGCGGTGCACGCCGGCCGCCAGGTGCACGCGGCGCCGGCCCTCGGTGAGCGACAGGCTGCCGACGAGCTCGTCGCGGGCGTAGTACGGCGGGTGGTACCACGGCTTGTCGCCGGGCGAGCTGATCCACACGAGGCGCTCGTCGAGCCACATCATCGAGTCGTCGTCGGCGGCCAGGGAGAACCAGACGTCGCGCTCCGCGTCGACGCGGATCTCGGTGTAGGCGTAGTAGACGGCGTCCATGCGCCGGTCGGGCGGCACGAACGGGTAGAAGCCGCGGCTGGTGAACTGCCACGTCAGCGTGCGGCCCTCGGGGCCCGGATAGGCGGCATCGAGGTCGACGTCGTCCTCGGGCGGATAGCCCGCCTGCTGCGACTCCGCGCCCTTGCCCGCGAACGGGCCGATCACGTACCAGGTGTCGAGGTAGACGCGCTCCGCATGCGTGCCGCCGGGCCCGAACACGCGGCCCGCCGCGGTGCGCAGCGTGGCCAGATCGACGGCCGGTGGCGAGGCGTAGCGCACGAAGGTGTGCTGGGCATCCTCGACCCGGCCCGTGAGGTCGAGGCTGCTGCCCGGGATGCGCACCGCCGCGAGGCCGCGCAGGCTCGCGTCGCCGCGGGTCGAAGCGGCGCTGCCGTGCCTGCTTGAACCCGAGCCGTGGTCGCCGATGCCGCCGCCCTGCCCGGCCTTCTCGCGCTGGCCCTCCAGCACGACCTGGCGCCCCTTGCTCGCGACGTCGGCGTCGCGCCCGAAGTCCTCCGCCTTGGCGTTGCGGCCGCCGGCGATGCCCTTGACGTGCTCGCGGTTGACCGACAGCCCGGCCTGCGTGCCGACCACGCCCACGCGACCCTGCGGGCCGCCCAGGCGCACCATGGACTTGAACTGCTCGGTCATCGAGCGCGGGATGCCGTCGGCCACGTGCGCCTGGCCCGTCGAACCCGAGGCCGGCGCCGTATGCGCCAGCGCGGCGTCGGGTTCATGGATGCGGTGCGCCTTCACGTGCGCGCGTGTGACGCGAAGGCCCTCGCGCTGCGCGTCCAGGCGCGCGCGGCGCGCCTCGGCCAGGTCCCGGGCATGGCGCTCCAGGCGCGCGATCCTGTCCTGCGCCGTCTCGGGCGGCGGCGGCAGGCGATGCGCCGCGTCGTCCGCGTCGCCCTTGCGGCGCGCCAGCGCCAGCGGGATCTGCGTGAGCCGCGCCAGGTCCCGCGCGCGCTGCTCGCGATCGGCGGCGTCGATGGCGTCGGCCAGCGCCTGCGCGCGCGCCGCCAGCGCGTCGGGCGAGCCGTCACCGGCGCCCGGCAGCAGCGGCGCCACGCCGGGGTCGAGCTCCGCGCGGATGGCCTGCATGCGATCGACCCGGCGCTGCAGGTCGCGCGAGCGCGTCGCCTCGATGCGC
>DATCRO010000560.1:0-4569 GCA_036569025.1 Burkholderiaceae bacterium | reverse complement strand
CCACGGACGTAAAGATACAAGGGCGGGTTAGCCGCAGGCGTAACCCGCCATTCGCCCGCCGCCCTCAGCGCATCGGCGCCAGCCACTCCCGCGGATCGACCCGGTAATAGTCGCGCAGCAGCGCGAACAGCTCCGGATGGCGGGCGGCGAGCGCCCGGGGCTGCTCGTAGAACACCTCGGTGACGACGGCGAAGAACTCGGCCTCGTTGGTGGCGCCGTAGTCGCTGATCAGGTCATCGGGCGGCGGCGCGGGCACGGGCTCGGGCGACCCGTCCCACCACGACCGCCCGGCCTGCGCCCGCGCCGCGTCGCGCGCGCGGATGCGCGCCTGCAGGCCGGCGAACTCGCGGGTCATCACGCCGGCCCAGCGCGCGTGCGCGGCGCGCGAGCCCAGCAGCGGCGCGCCGTTGGCGGCGCCGGTCTCCTGGTCGAGCTGGTGGGCGAACTCGTGCAGCACCACGTTGTGGCCGTCGTCGGGGATGCGGGCGCCGTCCAGCACGTCCTGCCAGGACAGGATCACCTGCCCCTGCTGCCACGACTCTCCCGCCAGTGCGCGCCGTTCCTCGCGCAGCACGCCGCCGGGCGCCGCGTGGACGCGGTCGACGACGAACGCGCCCGGATAGACGAGCACCTGGCGCAGCTCGGGAAACAGCGGGCCGCGGTGGTTCAGGCGCAGCAGGCAGGCCTGGGCGGCGATCGTGACGCGCATCTCGTCGGTGACGACCAGCCCCGCGCAGCCGAGGAACGGCTTCTCGGCCAGGAACTCGAGGATGCGGCGGCGCAATTGAAGCTGCAGGTCGGCCGGCAACTGCCGATACAAGGGGACGCGGCGCCGCAGGACGTTGCGCCACGCCGCCGGGAACGGCCGGCTGGCCCACAGCTGGCGGCGCCAGGCGCGCCAGCGCGGCAGTCCGGCGATGGCGCCGACGAGCAACACGGCCGCGGCCAGCAGGATGACGAGGGACATGGCGTTGCTCGAGGGGCGCCGCGGCGCGATCTCCAGCATATGGCCATCGGCCGTACAGTTTCAAGTCGTCCGCCGGACTTACGATCAGGCGTCGCCAACCGGATGCAGACCTTGGACCCGCACGCGCTCCCCTTGCCCGAACGCCCGGCCACGCCGGGGGCCGAGCGCCGGGCGGCGGGCGTCGCGCCCGTCGATCCGCTGGCCGCGGCGCTGGCCGCTTGCGCCGACCTGGTGCCGCGGCTGGCGGCCGTGCAGTCGCTGGGCGATCCGGCCGAGCAGCGCCAGGCCCTGCTGCAATTGCCCGCCACGCTGCAGGCGGCCAGCGCCGCGCTCGCGCGCCTGGCCGCCAGCGCGGACGCCGCCGTCTCGCACGACACCCGCGGCGACGCGCTCACCGGCCTGGCCGACCGCGCCCAGCTGGAGGCCGCCTGCGCGGGCCTGGCGCTGCAGTTCCCCGAGGCCCCGCTGACCCTCGTGGCGGTCGACGTCGACCACCTGCGCCACGTCAACGACCATCGCTCGCGCGCGACCGGCGACGCCGTCCTGCGCGCGGTCGCCGAGGTGCTGCGGGCGCAGTCGCGGCCGCAGGACGTGCTCGCGCGCGCCGACGGCGGCCTGTTCGTGGTCGTGCTGGGCGGGCCGGTGTCGACCACGCGCGCCCTGCTGGTGGCCGAGCGCCTGCGCGCCGCCATCGAGGGCCACGCCTGGGCGGCGCTGGGCGACGGCCTGCGGGTGACGGCCAGTCTGGGCGTCGCGGCGCGGACGCCGGGCGAGCCGCTGGAGGACGTGCTGGCACGCGCCGGCGCCGCGCTGCAGGAGTGCAAGCGCGGCGGCCGCAACCAGGTGCGCTCGCGCGCCTGAATGCCCCGCGGGCAAGCCTGCGCCCGGGGCCGGGCGGGGCGTCCGCCCGCGCCCGTTAAAATGGTGGGTTGGTCGGGCTATCCCGGGGTTGAATCGCCTCGTGGCGGCTCCACCTCGACCGCACGTTTCGAGAGCGGGGCCGCGGCCCCCTGCCGCGACGGCCCCGCTTCCCAAGCCTTCCCTGAGGATTTCGCCGTGTTCCTGATCTCTTCCGCCTTCGCCCAGACCGCGGCGCCCGCAGCCTCCGGCGCGTCCGACAACAGCTTCCTGTTCATGCTGATCCCGATGTTCGCGATCATGTATTTCCTCGTGATCCGCCCGCAGCAGAAGCGCGCCAAGGAACAGAAGGACCTGATCGCCGCGCTGGTCAAGGGCGACGAGATCGTCACGACCGGCGGCATCATCGGCCGCATCTCCAAGCTGGGCGAGTCGTACGTCCACATCGAGACCGGCGGCAACGTCGAGCTGCAGGTCCAGCGCAGCGCCATCGTCCAGGTCCTGCCCAAGGGCACGTTGAAGTAAGCAGTGCCCGCCGGCCGCGCGCGTCGCGGCCGGTGCCGTCGCCCGCGCGCGCCCGAGTGCGCGCCGCGACGCCTTCGAGGAAACACGTATGAATCGCTACCCCGTCTGGAAATTCGTGCTGATGGCGCTCGCCGTGCTGATCGGCGCGCTCTACACCGTGCCCAACCTGTATGGCCAGGCCCCGGCCGTGCAGGTCTCGGCGGCCAAGCTGACCACCAAGGTCGGCCCCGACACGGCCACGCAGGTGCAGGCGCTGCTCGACGCGGCATCCATCAAGGCGGACTACGTCACCTTCGAAGGCACGTCGGTGCATGCGCGCTTCGCCAACCCCGACATCCAGATCCATGCCCGCGACGTGATCAACGCCGGCCTGAACGCCGGCGCCGACAAGGATTCGCCGCCGTACTCCGTGTCGCTGGCGCTCGTCGCGCGCGCGCCGCGCTGGATGACGGCGCTGCACGCGATGCCGATGTACCTGGGCCTGGACCTGCGCGGCGGCGTGCACTTCCTGCTGCAGGTCGACCTGAAGGCCGCGCTCGAGAAGAAGACGGAAGGCCTGGTCACCGACACCCGCACCCTGCTGCGCCAGAAGCAGCTGCGCACGGTCGTCACGCGCGACGGCAACGCCGTCACGATGACCTTCCACGACGCGGCCACCGCCACCCAGGCCGTCAACGTGCTGACCGACTCGTTCCCGGACGTGCAGTGGAACCAGGTCGCCGAGGGCACGGACGTCAAGATCTCGGGCGCGCTCAAGCCCGCCGCGCTGGTCAAGGCGCAGGAAGCGGCCATCAAGCAGAACATGACGACGCTGGCCAACCGCGTCGCCGGCCTGGGCACCTCCGAGCCCGTCATCCAGCAGCAGGGCCCCGACCGCATCGTCGTCGAGCTGCCCGGCATCCAGGACACCGCCAAGGCCCAGGAACTCCTCGGCCGCACCGCGACGCTGGAATTCCACATGGTCGACGAGTCGGCCCAGGGCAATGCCGCGGCCGAGGGCACGGGCCCGGTGCCGTTCGGCGACGACCGCTACGAGAACTCGCCCGACGTCGGCCGCCGCCACGGCGGCTACACCGTCGTCAAGAAGGACGTCATCGCCAGCGGCGACGACCTGACCGACGCGCAGGCCAACTTCGACCAGCAGAACCAGGGCTCGATCGTCATCCTGAACCTGAACGCCAAGGGCGCGCTGAACATGCGCGAGGTCTCGGGCCAGAACATCGGCAAGCTGCTGGCCATCGTGCTGTTCGAGAAGGGCAAGGGCCAGGCGATCAGCGTGGCCACCATCCAGAGCGAGCTGGGCGACCGTTTCAACATCACCGGCATGCCGACCGCCGAGCAGGCCAACGACCTGGCCCTGCTGCTGCGCTCGGGCGCGCTGGCCGCGCCGATGGAGATCATCGAGCAGACCGCCATCGGCCCCAGCCTGGGCGCCGACAACATCGCCAAGGGCCTGCACAGCGTGGCCTGGGGCTTCGTGGCGATCCTGGTGTTCATGTGCGCGTACTACCTGCTGTTCGGCGTGATCTCGACGCTGTCGCTGGGCGTGAACCTGCTGCTGCTGGTGGCGGTGCTGTCGCTGATCCAGACGACGCTGACGCTGCCCGGCATCGCGGCCATCGCGCTGACACTGGGCATGGCCATCGACGCGAACGTGCTGGTCAACGAGCGCATACGCGAGGAGTTGCGCGGCGGCAGCGCGCCGCAGACGGCGATCTCGGCCGGCTACGAACGCGCCTGGGCCACCATCCTCGACTCCAACATCACGACGCTGATCGCCGGCCTGTCGCTGCTGGCGTTCGGCTCGGGGCCCGTGCGCGGTTTCGCCATCGTGCACTGCCTGGGCATCCTGACGTCGATGTTCTCGGCGGTGTTCTTCTCGCGCGGCCTCGTCAACCTCTGGTACGGCCGCCAGAAGAAGCTCAAGTCGGTGCTGATCGGCCAGGTCTGGAAGGGCGGCGCCAAGGCCGGCGCCTCCGACGAGGCTGCCGCCAACACCCCCGGCGCCGCGCGCTGAACCGTCCCAGATCCGAAGGAAACGCTCATGGAATTCTTCCGTATCCGGCGCGACATCCCGTTCATGCGGCACGCGCTGGTGTTCAACATCATCTCGGCGCTCACGTTCCTCGCGGCCGTGTTCTTCCTGGTCACCCGCGGCCTGAACTTCTCGATCGAGTTCACCGGCGGCACGGCCGTCGAGGCCACGTACGCGCAGAGCG
>DATCRO010000559.1:0-8230 GCA_036569025.1 Burkholderiaceae bacterium | reverse complement strand
GCACAACCACGGTCGGGCAACACGCCGCCGACGGTGCGGACGGCGGTCCTGGCCTAATATGGCCGCGTGACCGCCACCGCCTACGAACGCCACCTCGAGCGCGCCCATGCGTTGCTGTCGCGCCGCGTGCGCAGCGGCGCGGGCGGGCTCGCCACCGACATCGCCGCCGCGCCGGTGACCAACGCCGCGCTGCGCGAGCTGCGCGGCGAGGTCGCCACGGCACTGGCGCGCGCGCATGCGGCGTTCGCGACCGCGTTCAGCGAGGCGCTGCGCGAGTCGTTCAGGCAAGCCACGCAGGCGCCCGCGGCCAAGCCGGCCGGACAGTGGCTGGACCTGGGCGCGTTCGAGATCATGGACGAGTCGCGCATCCAGGACGAGATCGAGATCGCCCAGGTGGTGCGGCTGCTCGAGGAGGACTGCGCGGTCGAACTGCGCCGGCTCATCAAGTTCGAGGGCGCCCTGCGCCGCAGCGAGGGTGTGCGCGTCGCGACCTCGCCCATCGCGCCGCCGAGCCTCGCGCGGTGCTTGTGGTCGGCCTCCGAGGTGCTCGGGCTCGCCCCGGCGGCGCGCGCCGAAGCGGTGCGCTGCGTCGCGCGCTGGCTGGCTCCGCGGCTGGCCGAGATCTATGCCGCCGTGCGCCAGGCAGGCTTGGCCGACGCGTCGCAGATCGAGGCCGACCGCGTCGCCGAGCCCGACGACGACACGTCCACCGCATCGCCGCCCACCGGCTTCGACGTCACGCGGCCGGGGGCGCTGTACGAGCTGATGGACCTCGACGAGGAGCGGCCCGTCTTCCGCACCTCGACGCAGGCGGCGCCGCTGACGATCATCCCCGACACGCTGCCGATGCCGCTGGAGGGCGACGGCGCCCGCATCCCCGGGCTGATCCACAGCCATCGCGAGGAGCTCGCCGCGCTGCAGGACGCCACCAGCACGCGCCTGGGCGGCGCGCTGATCGGCCACCTGTTCGAGCAGATCGTGGCCGACCCGGCGCTGTCGGCCGACGGCCGCGGCTGGATCGCGCGCCTGGAGCCGTCGGTCGTGCAACTGGCGGCGAGCGATGCCTCGCTGCTGAAGTCGCACCGGCACGCGGCCTGGGTGCTGGTCAACCGCGTCGCCACGCAGATGCAGGACGACAAGGGCGCCCCCGCGCCCGAGTTCATGCAGTGGCTGCAGGAGTCGGTGGCGCAGATCGAGATGCAGCCGGCCACGGCCACGTTCGAGGCCGCGGTGGAACGCCTGGCGCAGTGGCAGCGCAGGCAGGCCCAGAAGCGGCTCACCTCGGTCGAGGGCGCGCTGGAGCTGCTGCAGCGCAACGCCACGCTGGAGGACCTGGTGGCCGAGGCCAAGGCGCGGCTGGAGCGCAAGCTCGATTCGGCGCATCCGCCGTCGCCCACGCGGCGCTTCATCCGCACGCTGTGGGCGCTGGTCGTCGCGCAGGAGTGGACGACGCTGCCGCCCGAGGCGCGGCGCAACTCGCCGGCGATGGACACCGCGGTCGACGTCATCTGGTCCACCGACAAGGCGCGCTCGCGCGCCGACGCGCCGACGCTGGTGGCGATGGTGCCCGAGCTGGTCGAGCGCGTGACCGCGGGCATGGCCACGGTCAAGCTGTCCGATGCGATGCGGAAGGCCTGGCTCGACCAGATCGCCGCGATCCACCTGCACGTGATGCGCCGGCCCGAGGGCGAGGAGGCCGTCGCCGGCCCCGTCACGGTCGACCTGCAGCTCGACGACGAGCTGCCGCCGCCGCCCCCGCCGCCGGCGCCGCCGCCGGTGGACGCGTCGTCGCCCGTCGCGTCGCTGCAGGTCGGCGACAGCGTCACGCTGCAGCTGCATGGCGAGTGGACCGACCTGCAGCTGCTGTGGGTGAGCGACAACGGCTACTTCCTGCTGTTCGCGGGCGCCGGCGACGCCACGCAGAGCTTCACGCGCAAGGCGCTCGAGAAGATGGCCGCGCAGGGCCTGCTGCGCACCGCCGACGCCAGTTCCGCGCTGCAGCGCGCGAGCGACGAACTGATCCGGCGCAGGCTGTAGACGCGCAAGGCGCGTCTACGTAGGGCGGGTTGGCCGAAGGCGTAGCCCGCCATTCGGTGGCGCGCCGATCCAGCCAGCGCCTTCAATACGAAAGTCCCATCGCAGCTCGCAGGCGAACGGCGGGTCACGCCTGCGGCTAACCCGCCCTGCGTGGCGCGGAGTTCATGCTGTCGCGGGCTTGTCACGACCGTTTCACGCACGTGCCTCAGGCTCGCGTGCTGTCCACATCCTGACTCGACGCCAGCGATGCCCGTTTCCTTCGACCGCGCCGCCTGATGCCCGCCTCGTTCCTGTTGCTGCTGGCGGCCCAGTTCACCTCGGCGCTGGCGGACAACGCGCTGCTGATCGTCACCATCGACCTGCTGCAGCAACGCGCGATGCCGGGCTGGCTGGCGCCGATGCTCAAGGTCGCGTTCATCGCCGCATACGTGCTGCTGGCGCCGTTCGTCGGGCCGCTGGCCGACGCGTTTCCGAAGGCGCGGCTGATGGCGTGGATGAACGGCGTCAAGATCGCCGGCGTCACGGCGCTCGTGGCGGGCCTGCATCCGGTCGCGGCGTTCCTGGTCGTCGGCCTGGGCGCCGCGGCGTACGCGCCGGCCAAGTACGGCCTGGCGACCGAGCTCGTGCGGCCCGACCAGCTCGTCGCGGCCAATGCATGGATCGAGACGGCCGCCGTGTGCGCCGTGCTGCTGGGCACCGGGCTCGGAGGACTGCTCGTCAGCCCGTGGCTGCTGGGGCATGCGAGCCGCATCGTGTCCGACGTCTGCGATCCGGTGCTGCCATCGCTGCTGATCCTGCTCGCCACCTACCTGCTGGCCGGCGCGCTCAACCTCGGCGTGCCCGACAGCGGCGTGCGGCATGAGGTCGGCTCGCTGCACCCGCGCGCGATGCTGCGCGACTTCGCCCGGGCCAACCGCAGGCTGTGGCGCGACCGCGATGGCGGACTGTCGCTGACGGTGACGACGATCTTCTGGGGCGTCGGCGCGACGCTGCAGTTCGCGGTGCTGCGCTGGGCGCGCGAGACCATGCACCTGACGCTGGACCGCGCCGCGTTCGTGCAGGCCGCCGTCGCGATCGGCGTCATCGCGGGCGCCGTCGCCGCCGGCCGTTTCGTGCCGCTGGCGCACGCCAAGCGCATGCTGTGGGCCGGCGTGCTGTTCGGGTTGCTGATGACGGTGCTACCGTTCCTGACGCAGCTGCGCCTGGCCGTGGCGGTGCTGATCGTCGTCGGCGGCGTGGGCGGCCTGATGGTGGTGCCGCTGAACGCGTTGCTGCAGGATCGCGGCAACGCCTTGCTGAGCGCGGGACGTTCGATCGCGGTGCAGGGCGGCAACGAGAACGCCAGCGTGCTCGTGTGCCTGGGCGTGTACTCGGCCTTGTGCGCGGTGGACGTCTCGCTCGCCGCGCTGATGACGGGCCTGGGCGCGTGCGTTTCCGCCGCGCTGGCCTGGTTGCTGCTGCAGGAGCGCTGGCGCGCCCCGCTTCACACCGACGAATGGCGCGCAGAGGCGAAGGCGTAGGGCGCGGGGCGTTCGGCCTTGCGCGCGATCACCGACGCCATGACGCCTTCGACCTGCGCGGCGATGCCGTCCCAGTCAAGCGCCATCACGCTGGTGCGGGCGCGGCCGCCGAGGACGCGGCAGCGCGCGAGATCGGCGGCGGTGCGCGCGGCGGTGGCGACGAACGCGCCGCGGTCGTCGTACGGCGCCAGCGCGCCGTTCTCGCCGTCGCGGATCACGCGCTGCGCGGCGGCGTAGTCGTACGCGACGACGGCCAGGCCGCTGGCCATCGCCTCGGTGGTGACGTTGCCGAAGGTCTCGGTGATGCTGGGGAACAGGAACAGGTCGGCCGATGCGTAGTGGGCGGCGAGGTCGTCGCCCATGCGCTGGCCTGCGAAGATCGCGTCGGGCCGGCGCGCCTCGAGTTCCTTGCGCATCGGGCCGTCGCCCACCAGCACGAGGCGGGCGCGCGGCTGCGCGCGGTGGATCGCGTCGAAGGCGTCCAGCAACGTCGCCAGGTTCTTCTCGGGCGCGAGGCGGCCCACGCAGGTCACGACCAGGTCGTCGGGCGCGGCGCCCCATTGCGCGCGCAGGCCCTCGCTGCGGCGGGCGGGGTCGAAGCGGCGCGTGTCGACGCCGCGCGCGACGGTCAACAGGTCGCGGAAGCCCTCGCGCTGCAGCTGGTCGTGCAGCGCCTGCGTGGGCACCATGGTGCACTGCGTGGCGTTGTGGAAGCGGCGCAGGTAGCCCAGGATGAGCGTCTTCATGAAGCCCAGGCCGTAGTGCGCGCTGTAGGCGTGGAAGTTGGTGCGGAACTCGGAGCACACCGGCAGGCCCAGCGCCCTGGCGGCCAGCAGCGCGGAGCGGCCGAGGGGACCTTCCGTGGCGATGTGCACGACGTCCGGCCGTTCCCTGCGCCACAGCCTGACCAGCCGGCCGGTGCACGGCAGGCCCATCTTCAGGCCTTCGTAGCGCGGGATGGGCACGCCGCGGACGAGGACGTCGCCATCGATCGGCGTCGCCGCAGCGTCGCTCGCCTGGCGCGGGCGGATCACGCGCACGCTGTGGTGGCGCGCGCGCAGGCCCTGCACGAGGCGGGCCACGGTCATCGCGACGCCGTTGATCTCGGGCGGGTAGGTCTCGGTCACGCAGGCAATTCGCAGGGGCCGTTGAAGGCCGGTCTGAACGTCCACGAGTGAACCTCCGATTCGTTGCGGTCGCTGGCGATGATGGCCGGCGCGTGCAACAGATCGATGACAGTTCCGCGGCAATTCACCCCACCAGCGGACACGGCCCTTTCATATTTCGACGTCACCATCCTGTCACGCCGCGGTCTTGTCGTGCAGCGGCGAATCTCTGAGAGGAACCCTCGTGAACACCTTCATGCAAACGCTGCGCACGCTGCGGTGGGACGACCATCGCTTCTACCACCACAGCACGATCAACCAGAGCCTGCACCTGGTCAGCGCGATCGTGTTCTGCATCTCGTACGGCCTGCTGCTGATCGATCCGGCGATCGCCGCCGTGCTGGCCTGGACGGTGTCGATGACCACGCGCCAGGCCGGCCACTTCTTCTTCGAGCCGCGCGGCTACGACCACGTCAACCAGGTCTCGGACGAGTACAAGGAAGAGGTCAAGGCCGGCTACAACATCCAGCGCAAGATCGTGCTGATGGCGATCTGGGTGGCGATTCCCGCAGCGCTGTGGTTCGCACCCTCGCTGGGCGGACTGATCCAGCCGCATGTCGACATGCGCGGCTTCGTTCACGACGTGGGCATCGCGTGGCTGTCGCTCGGCGCGGCCGGCCTCGTGTTCCGCGTGATCCAGCTGTGCGTCACGCGCAACGTGACGGAAGGCCTGGCCTGGGGCTTCAAGATCATCACCGACCCGTTCATGGACATCGTCCTGTACCACAAGGCGCCGCTCAAGCTGATGCAGGGCCAGATGATCTCGTCCGTCGCCTCGCCGACGATGCCCACGGCGGCTCACTGAGATATCGCGGGATCCCGTCGCCCATGGAACCGTCCACCCTCGCCTTCTGCGCACTGCTGCTCGCCGCGCTGGCCGTGCTGGCCCCGCGCATCAAGCGGCGGCTCGAACTCTCGCGCGCCAAGCATCGCTCGCTCACGGGCCATTCGAAGATGGCCAAGCGCGTGGCCGGCTTCCTGCCGGGCTACGCCTACGACGAGGCGCGCTTCTTCGGCTCCGACGGCGCGCCGCAGGAGTTCCAGCAGCGGCGCCGCGCCGGCTTCGCCGGGCTCGTCGCGCTGTACACGGAGCGCTTCGCCAGGAGCGCCGCGCTGACCGCCCAGGCCAGCAGCGGCATCTCCGACCTGCAGTTCACCGGCAGCTATCGCGTGCCGTTCCAGTACAGCCCGTACCTGCGCCAGCACCTGAAGACGGGCAGCTTCCTGCAGTCATCGTCGGGCGTGACCGTGACGGACCTGGACGGCAACACCTTCCACGACCTCACCGGCTCGTACGGCGTCAACCTGTTCGGCTATGACTTCTACAAGGAATGCATCGCCGAAGGCGCCGCACGCGTCGCCGATCTCGGCCCGGTGCTGGGCGCCTACCACCCGGTGCTGCTGGACAACGTGCGCCACCTGCAGCGCATCTCGGGTCTGGACGAGGTGTCGTTCCACATGTCCGGCACCGAGGCCGTGATGCAGGCGGTGCGCCTGGCGCGCTATCACACGAAGAAGAAATTCCTCGTGCGCTTCTGCGGCGCGTACCACGGCTGGTGGGAGGACGTGCAGCCGGGCCCCGGCAACCCGCTGCCGCCGCGCGAGACGTACACGCTCGAGGAGATGAAAGCCGGGACGCTGAAGGTGCTGCGCACGCGCCAGGACATCGCCTGCGTGCTGGTCAACCCGTTGCAGGCGCTGCATCCGAACGCGGCGGCGCCGGGCGACTCGTCGCTGGTCGACAGCGCGCGCCGCGCGAAGTTCGACCGCGCGGCGTACACCGAGTGGCTCAGGCAGCTGCGCCAGGTCTGCACCGAGCGCGGCATCGTGCTGATCTTCGACGAGATCTTCATCGGCTTTCGCCTCGCGCCCGGCGGCGCGCAGGAGTATTTCGGCATCCAGGCCGACATGGTCACCTACGGCAAGTCGCTGGGTGGCGGGCTGCCCGTGGGCGTGGTGTGCGGCCGGCGCGACCTGATGAAGCGCTTCCGCGAGGACCGGCCCGCCGACATCTGCTTTGCCCGCGGCACCTTCAACTCGCACCCGTACGTGATGGGGGCGATGAACGTGTTCCTCGAGCGCCTGGCGCGCCCCGACGTCCGGGCCATGTACGACGGCGTCGACGAGCGCTGGAACCAGCGCGCCGCGCGCTTCAACGAGCGGCTGGCCGCGGCGGGCGTGCCGGTGCGCGTGGCCAACCTGCAGTCGATCTGGACGGTGCTGTACGAGCAGCCGTCGCGCTACAACTGGATGCTGCAGTTCTACCTGCGCGCGCACGGCCTGGCGCTCAGCTGGGTGGGCACGGGGCGCCTGATCTTCAGCCTCGACTACGGCGATGCCGACTTCGACGCCGTGATAGACCGCTTCGTCGCCGCGGCCGTCCAGATGCAGGGCGACGGCTGGTGGTGGAACGATCCCGCGCAGAGCAACCGCACCATCCGGCGCGGGCTGCTGCGCGAAATGCTGCGTGAACGCTTCAGCAGCTGAGGGCCGATGAAAAAGCAATTCCGCAAGCTGCTCGCGCAGGAAGACCTGAACTTCCTGCTCACCAACCGCGTGCCGCGCATCGCGCTGACGCACTTCATGGGCAAGTTCAGCAAGATCCGCAACCCGATCGTCAGCAAGGCCTCGATCGGCGTGTGGAAGTTGTTCACCGACCTCGACCTGAGCGACGCCCGCACGCGCAAGTTCCGCTCGATGCACGACTGCTTCACGCGCGAGCTGATGCCCGGCGCGCGTCCGGTCGACGGCGATCCGGGCGTGCTCACCTCGCCGTGCGACGCCATCGTGGGCGCCTGCGGGCCGGTCTCGGGCACGACGGTGTTCCAGGCCAAGGGCTTCCCGTACCGGATGGAAGACCTGTTCGGGCCCGGCACCGACACGAGCCCGTTCCGCGACGGCCGCTTCATCACGCTGCGGCTGACGTCGGCGATGTACCACCGCTTCCATGCGCCGCACGACGTCGACGTGAACCACGTCAGCTACATCACCGGCGACACCTGGAACGTCAACCCGATCGCGCTCAGGCGCGTCGAGCGCCTGTTCTGCCGCAACGAACGCGCGGTGCTCAGCGCGCGGCTGCGCCGCGGCAACCATCCGATCGCGATCGTGCCGGTGGCGGCGATCCTCGTCGCGAGCATCCGCCTGAAGTTCACGGACGTGCTGCTGCACCTGAAGTACCGCGGGCCCAACGAGATCCCGGTCGAGGCGCGCTTCGGCAAGGGCGAGGAGATGGGCGGCTTCCAGCACGGCTCGACCATCATCATGTTCGTGCCGCCGGGCTTCGAGTTCGTCGACGGCATCGCCACTGGCGCGCGCATCCGCATGGGCCAGGCGCTGATGCGCCTGCCGGCGGTCGCGGCCGGCGTGGACGCGTCCGGGTCGCGCGAGGCGCTCGCGACCGCGCAGGCGTGACCCGCTCGCGCCCGCGGGCGCGTGGCGCGGGGGGCTTCAGAGCGGCAGCGGCGCGTAGCGGCGCAGGTTGGGCGCCTGCTCGCAGGCCAGCGC
>DATCRO010000558.1:0-9856 GCA_036569025.1 Burkholderiaceae bacterium | reverse complement strand
CGCTGGCGGTCGTCGAGCGTCCGTGGCGCGCCGGGCCGCTCGCCGCCTTCGCGCTCGGCCTGGTCGCGACGCCGGCCGCGCTCACCTCGGTGCCCGCGTCCAACCGCGAGGCGCACGTCGCGCTGTGGGCGATCAGCGTCGCGCTGTTGACGGCGTTCGGGAGCGAGTTGTGGGACTGAGGCGGCATCGAACACTTCCGACGGCCGCGAAGAGGACTTCATGGAACTGACCCTGCACATCGACAAGCTCGTCTTCGCCTACGGCCAGCGCTGGCTGTTCGAGGGCTTCTCGGCGCGGGCCGGCGCCGGCGTCACGTGGGTGCAGGGCGCCAACGGCAGCGGCAAGTCGACGCTGCTGCGCCTGCTGGCCGGCGCGCTCGCGCCGCGCCACGGGTCGTTCGAGCTGGCCGGCTGCCGCTACGCCGCGGGCGACCGCGTCGCGCCGCTCGCATGGCGCCGGCAGACCTTCTGGGGACTCAGCGACCCGCCGCCCACGCCCTGGCTCACCATCGCGGAATGCCTGGGCTTCGTCGCGGGCACCTACGGCGGCATCGATGCGGCGCGCCTGCGCGAGCAGGTCGATGCGCTGGGCCTGGCGCCGGCGCTGCCCACGCCGCTGCGCGAGGCCTCGCTGGGCCAGCAACGCAAGACGCTGCTCGCGCTCGCGCTGGCCCTGCCGGTGAAGCTGCTGTTGCTGGACGAGCCCTTCAACGCGCTCGACGTCGCGTCGGCGAAGCACCTGTCCGACACGCTGGCCGCGCGCGCCGCGCAGGGCGGGCAGGTGATCCTGCTGACCAGCCACGTCGAGCCGCACGTGCCGGTGCGCGACACGTGGGTGCTGCGGGGGTAGGTGCGGCCGGCCGGCGTGGATCCTGCGACTGCGCGCAGGATGACGCTTCGAGACCCGCTTCATCGCGACGCCGCAGCTCGCGCCCGAGGCCGCGGCCCGCGTGGCATGCGAGGCGGGCTACACCACCCACATCCTCGGCGACGCGATCGAGGGCGAGGCGCGCGACGTGGCCAAGGCGATGGCCGGCATCGCGCTGCAGGTCGCGCGCCGCGGCCAGCCCTTCGCGCGGCCCTGCGTGCTGCTGTCCGGCGGCGAGACGACGGTGACCGTGCGCGGCCGCGGCCGCGGCGGCCGCAACGTGGAGTTCCTGCTGTCGCTGGGCATCGCGCTGGGTGGCGAGCCGGGCGTGCACGCGCTCGCGGCCGACACCGACGGCGTCGACGGCCAGGAGGAGATCGCCGGCGCCTGGCTGGCGCCCGACGCGCTCGCACGCGCATGGGCCACCGGACTGCGCCCGCGCGAGCGCCTCGACGACAACGGCGGCCGCGGCTTCTTCGGCGCGCTGGCCGACTCGCTGGTCACCGGGCCGACGCTGACCAACGTCAACGACTTCCGCGCGATCCTGATCGAGTGAGCCGGCGGGGGCGACGTCAGGGTC
The DNA here is from genome assembly GCA_036569025.1 of Burkholderiaceae bacterium. Classification (GTDB taxonomy): domain Bacteria; phylum Pseudomonadota; class Gammaproteobacteria; order Burkholderiales; family Burkholderiaceae_C; genus Scleromatobacter. Next base: position 8,409 of record DATCRO010000558.1, on the reverse strand, counting down.
GCTGCGCCACCTGCCCGCCCCGCGGCGCGTTCCAGCCGTCCGTCAGCGTGCCCAGGAACGCCACGACGTCGGCGATCTCCGCCTCGGTCATGCGCGGCTTGTCGCCGCGCTTGCCGCCGAACGGGGCCTCGACGTTGAGGTTGCCCTGGTACTTGCCGGGCAGGTCGTCGAAGCGGCCCGTGCCGTAGATCCGCGCCGGGTCGACGTCGCGCAGCGCGTAGAAGCGCACGGCGTCCGCGAGCCTCGAGTAGACGCCGTTGTGGAAGAACACGCCGCGCAGGGCCACGTTGCGCAGCGACGGCGTGCGGAACAGGCCGCAGTAGTCGTCGTGCGACTTCAGGTCGGTGCGCAGGGGGCCGCAGACGCCCAGGTCGCGGAAGTCCGCCTTCGCGTTCGCGGGAATCGCGGGGTTGCGCGGCACGCCGATCGCGATCAGGCCGGCATCGGTGAACTGCGGGAACGCACCGCGCTTGATCGCGCTGACGTGGCACGACGCGCAGTTGCCCCTGCCGGCGTCGTTGAACACCGCCAGGCCGCGCGCCTCCTGCGGCGTGAGCGTCGCCTGGCCGCGCAGGAAGGCGTCGTACTTGCTGTCGTACGGATAGAAGTCCTGCGGGCTCTGCTGGAACACCTCGAGCGCGAGCACGAGCGCGTTCCAGGCGCGTTGCGGCTCATCGAGCACGTGCGCCCCGAAGGCCGCGCGCAGCGGCGCGGCGTTGGGCGAGGCGCGCAGCCGCGCGACGACGGCGTCCTTGTCGGGGTTGGCCATCTCGAACGGCGACAGCAGCGGGCCCGCGGCCTGTTCGTGCGCGGAGTCGGCGCGGCCGTCCCAGTCGAAGCCGCCGGTGGGGCCCTGGTCGGCGGCGTCGTTGCCGTCGTTGTCGAAGAAGCGCTCGGAGAACGGCTGGATCGTCTGGTGGTACTTCAGCGACGGCACCGCGCGCAGGCCGGGCAGGTTGCGGTCGGGGCCGCCCAGTTGCACGGCCAGGTGGTTGGCGGGGCCGTACGCGTGCGCCGGATCGTGGCAGCTCGCGCACGACATCGTTCCCGAGGCCGACAGCGCCGGATCGGAAAACAACGCGCGGCCGAGCGCAGTGAGCGTCTTCGCGTCGGGGCGCTGCTCGAACCTCGTCGCATAGAACGGCAGCTCGCGCGGAGCCGGCGCCGGGGTGGCCTTGACCCAGTGGGCGAGCGCCGTCGCGGCCAGGAACATCACGAGCAGGATCAGCTTGGCAAGCGAGGGAGCGGCACGGTTCACGGGGAAGCTGCAGAACAGGTCGACGACGGAGCGGGCAGGCTAGCGACCCCGTGTGGCGCGCGCGTGACAACCCTGCTTCATCCGAGTGTGACGCCCGGATTGCACTTGCTTTCCCAGGGCTGTCACACGGCATCGCGATGCTGTCGGGCTACGTCATCCGTCGCGTGCCCTGGAGGCCCAAACCAATGAAGAACCGCATCAAGCCCATCGCCCTGCTGACCCCGCTGGCCCTCGCCGCCGTGCTGAGCCTGACCGCCTGCAACGACAGCGACTCGCCGGCACCCGTCGACACCACCGCCGCGCTGCAGAGCAAGGTGCAGAACATCGTCGTCATCTACGCCGAGAACCGCTCGTTCGACAACCTGTACGGCAACTTCCCCGGCGCCAACGGCCTGTCTACCGTGGTCGACGCCACCGGCAAGACGACGGCCGCGTACGTCCCGCAGGTCGACCGCGACGGCTCCGCGCTGGCGACGCTGCCGCCCACCTGGGGCGGCGTGATGATGCCCGGCCAGAGCGTCACCGTGACCGAGGCGCAGAGCGCCGGCCTGCCCAACGCGCCGTTCAACATCGCCACCGCGTACAAGACGAGCGCCGGCGTCACGATCACGGGCGACATGGTCACGCGCGACCTGTACCACCGCTTCTTCGAGAACCAGATGCAGATCGACGGCGGCAAGAACGACAAGTTCGTCGCCTGGGCCGACGCCGGCAGCCTGGTCATGGGCAACTTCGACTACAGCGCCTCGCCGCTGTACAAGCTGGCGCAGCAGTACACGCTGGCCGACAACTTCTTCCAGGGCGCGTTCGGCGGTTCGTTCCTGAACCACCAATACCTGATCTGCGCCTGCGCGCCGACGGTCGACGCCGCGACGGTGACGGCCAACAAGATGACGGTCAACAACGTCGCCACCAACGCCGACGGCAGCTTCACCACGAGCCTGGTGCCGGCCGCCTCGTCGGCCTCATCGGTGATGACGGCCAAGCCGACCCTGCAGACCGGCAACATCACGCCGCTGAACTACTTCGGCGACAACAAGTACCACGCCGTCAACACGATGCAGGCGCCGTTCCAGCCCAGCGGCAACGGCCCGGTCGACGTGGCTGGCGACGACGCCAAGTACGCGAACCCGACGGCCGCCACCACGCTGCCGCCGCAGACGCAGACCAACATCGGCGACCTGCTGACGGCCAAGAACATCAACTGGAAGTGGTACGCCGGCTCGTGGAACTCGGCGGTCGCCGACGGCATGCAGGCCCCGGCCTCCAAGCGCACCGTGATCTACGCGGGCGATACCAACGGCGTCGCCTCCACCGCCGCCGTCGACTTCCAGCCGCACCACCAGCCTTTCAACTACCAGGCGAACATGGACCCGGTGACGCATGCCGCCGACCGCGCGAACCACCTGAAGGACTACACCGACCTGGTGGCCGACGCCGCCGCCGGCACGCTGCCGCCGGTCGCGTTCTACAAGCCCGAGGGCCTGTACAACCAGCACCCCGGCTACGCCAACATCACCGGCGCCGACCAGAAGATCGCCGACCTCGTCACCAAGCTGCAGGCCAGCCCGCAGTGGAAGAACATGGTCATCGTCATCACGTACGACGAGAACGGCGGCCAGTGGGACCACGTCGCGCCGCCCAAGGGCGACAAGATCGGCCCGGGCACCCGCATCCCGGCGCTGATCATCTCGCCGTACTCGAAGACCGGCACCGTCGACCACACGCAGTACGACACCGCCTCGGTGCTGCGCCTGATCACGCGCCGCTTCGGCCTGGACACGCTGGCCGGCCTGACGGCGCGCGACACCGCGCTCAAGGCCAACGGCGCTCCGGCGATGGGCGACCTGACCAACGCGCTGGACCTGACCAAGTAAGAACAAGCAAGCTTCGCCTGTTCCGCCCCGCCGGCCTTCGGGCCCGCGGGGCGCTTTTCATGCGCGGTGCGCTTCGCTTGATGCCTTGTCGCCATCTCACCCGAGGCCCTGTTGCCGCGACGCGCCCACCCGGTATCCTGCGCGAAGTCGCAGGATCCACGGTGGTTGCGAGGTGGCGTCGCCGAAGTGGATCCTGCGACTTCGCTTCGCTGCGCGCAGGATGACGGGGTTGGCGCTTGGTGCGAGGCGTCGTCGTCGTCGTCGTCGCCGCGCGCGATGTGCTGTTTCTGCGTCGCTGGACGCACCGCCATCGCGTCGCCCCGCCCGGCGGAGCGATACTCCGGTGCATGACCATCCCCACGCTCTCGCTCCTGGAGACCCGCATCCTCGGCGTGCTCGTCGAGAAGCAGCACACCGTGCCCGACAGCTACCCGCTGAGCCTGAACGCGCTCACGCTCGGCTGCAACCAGAAGACGGCGCGCGACCCGGTCATCAACGCGAGCGAGAACGACGTGCTGGCCGCGCTCGACACGCTCAAGTCGCAGCACCTGGTGCTCGAGGGCTCCGGCAGCCGCGTGCCGCGCTTCGAGCACAACGTGGCGCGCGTGCTCAAGCTGCCCGGACAGAGCGTCGCGCTGCTGGCGATGCTGATGCTGCGCGGCCCGCAGACGGCGGCCGAGCTGCGGCTGAACACCGAGCGACTGCATCGCTTCGCCGACATCTCGTCGGTCGAGGGCTTCCTGGACGAGATGGCCACGCACGAGCCGCCCTTCGTCGTCAAGCTTGCCCGCGCGCCGGGCGCGCGCGAGTCGCGCTGGGCGCACCTGCTGTCCGGCCCGGTCGCCGACGCCGCGCCCGCGGCGCCGCAGTCGGGCCCGGGCACGCCCCTGTCCGATACGGCCCTGGGCATGTCCGAGGTGGCCGCCCTGCGGGCCGAGCAACTGCGCATGAAGGGCGAGCTGGAGCGGCTGCGCGCGCAGGTCGCGCGGCTCGCGAACGAACTGGGCGTCGATCTGGACGGCGGCGCGGCCTGACGGTCGCGCCCGGCGGCGTCACGCCGCGTCGGCCGGATCGAGCTCGCAGCCGGCCGCCAGCACCGCCGCCATCAGCGCGCGCACCGTGCGCAGCGGGCGGGGAACCTCCAGGCCGGGGCGCGCCGCCCCTGCGAACTCGCGGCAGGCATCGAACTTGTCGTCGATCTTGCCCGGGTCGATGCCCAGCAGCGCCTCGAGGCCGTCGTCCGGGTGCAGCGGCATGTTCTCGACCTCCACCAGCGCCTGCACCCAGCGATAGGCCGCGTGCGCGCTCAGGGGATCGACCGACGGGAAGGCGGCCACGCAGCGGGCCTCAGCGTTTGCGGCGTCGCGCGCGTCGCGCAGGCGCTCGAGGCGGCGATGGCGGGAATGGCTGCCCAGGAGCATCCAGCCGGCGGCCGCGACGACCGCGACGATGGCCGCCACCATCACGGTGAAGCTCGGCTGCATGCGGTTGCGCCAGCTAGGAGTCTGCGCGGCTTCTGCCGCGCAGACTCCTAGATCGCCGCCTCGTCGTCCCCGAACAGCTTGAGCGCGTCCTTGGCCGCGCGCTGCCGGTAGCCCTTGCGGCCGAACAGCTTGGTCTGGGCCTCCAGGGGCAGGTCGGTGATGTTGATGACGTTCTTGGAGATCAGCGTGTCGATCACGTCCTCGATCACGCGGATGAAGTCGGCGTCCAGCGTCGCGAAGTTCTGGTCGTGCGAGGGCGCGGCGGCGCCCAGGAAGGCGCGCACGTCGGGATGGTCGTCGGGCACGAACTCGCAGCCGCCCTCGTCGCGTCGATGCAGGCTGTCGATGGCTCCGGAAGCGTTGCGGCGGATGAAGGGCATCGGCCCATCATAGCGAGCTCGCCCGCGCGCGGTGCGCGACCGTGCGCGGGGCGGGCAGCAGGAATTCACGCAGGGACGCGCGGCGTCCGGCATTGGGCGCCGCGAGGCGAGGGCGCCGGGGCGCCCCGCCTCACCTGGCCGTGTTCAGGCCTTCGACGTAGTCCGAGACCGCCGCGATCTCCGCATCGCTCATGCGCGCGGCGATGGTGGCCATCTGCGGGCTGTTGGCGCGCTTGCCGGAGCGGAACAGGCCGAGCTCGGCGCTGACGTACTCGGCGTGCTGGCCGGCCAGGCGCGCGTACTGCGCGGGGACGCCGGCGCCGGCGGGGCCGTGGCAGCCGGCGCAGGCGGGCACCGACTTCTCGGCGATGCCGCCGCGCCAGATCTTCTCGCCCAGCGCCACCGTCTCCTTGTGCTTGGACTGGCCGGCCTTGGCCGACTTGGACTGGTAGAACGCGGCGACATTGCGCATGTCGTCTTCGGACAGCGTCGACGCCATCGGCTTCATCACCGCGTTGTCGCGCTTGCCGGCCTTGAACTCGGTGAGCTGCTTGACCAGGTAGTCGGCGTGCTGACCCTGAAGGATCGGGTTGGTCGGGATGCCGCGGGAGCCGTCGGCGGTGTGGCAGGCGGCGCAGACCGTCTTCGAGATCGTCTCCCCCTTGGCCAGGTCCGGCTTGGCCGGCCCCTTCGCTTCGTCGGCCATCACGGAGGTGGCGAACAGGGCCGCCAGGGCAACAACGCACAAGGACTTCATCTCTACGAACCCTTCAAGAGGCTTTTTGGATGGAGCAAACCCAGCGATTTTACAATGCACCATGACCCATCCCAGGCCCCCGCGCAAACCCTCATCCCCCGCGACACCCGCCCACCAGAAGGCGGTCGTGGTCTCGGACGACGCCAAGGAAGGCCTGGGCTGGCTGCACACCGCCAAGTTCCTGACCTCCGCAGGCAAGATCAACCAGCTGCCGCAGGGCGACATGCCCGAGATCGCGTTCGTGGGCCGAAGCAACGCCGGCAAGTCGTCGGCGATCAACACGCTGGCCCAGCAGCGCCAGCTCGCGTTCGCGTCCAAGACGCCGGGCCGCACGCAGCTGATCAACCTGTTCGCGCTCGGCCCGCGCGAGGCGCCCGACGCCTACCTGGCCGACCTGCCCGGCTACGGCTACGCCGCCGTCGGCCGCGACAAGAAGCTGGTCTGGCAGAAGGTGATGGCCGACTACCTCGAGGTGCGGCGCGCGCTGACGGGCGTCGTCCTGATGGTCGACAGCCGCCACGGCTTCACGCCGCTGGACCGCCAGCTGATGGACTTCATCGCCCAGCGCGTGCGCACCGGCGAGGTCAAGCTGCTGGTGCTGCTGACCAAGGCCGACAAGCTCACGAAGAGCGAGTCGGTGGCGGCCGTTGCCGCCGCCAGCACGGTGCTGGGCGAGTTCTCGACCGAGGACTCCGACATCGGCGTGACGCTGTTCTCGTCGCTGCGCCGCATCGGCGTGGAGGACGCGGCCGAACAGCTGCTGGCCTGGAAGAGGGCGATGCCCGAGCGGGTCCACTTCGAGCTGCCGCCGATGGCCGAGGGCGAAGCGGGCGAGGGCGTCGAGGGCGACGAGGTCTGAAGGAGGGGGTCAGGTCTTGTGAAGGAGGGGGTCAGGTCTTGAAAGTTGCGCGCGGTGCCGCTCGCCGACCGCGGAAGTTCCACCGCGCAACTTTCAAGACCTGACCCCCTACGGCGGACACCCTCCGGCGAGGTGCCGGCACGCAACGATTCAAGACTTGACCCCGACTCGCGCAAGACCTGACCCCGACTCGCGCGCGCCTGCCGCAATCCGCGCAGAATGCGTCGCATGACGACGACCTCCACGCCCACGCTCTACGACTGGCTGGGCGGCATCGACGCGCTGAACCGGCTCACCGCGCGCTTCTACGAGCATGTCGCGCACGATGCGCTGCTCGCGCCCGTGTTCGCGCACATGAGCCCGGAGCATCCGGCGCATGTCGCGGCGTTCCTGGGCGAGGTGCTCGGCGGCCCGGCGACCTATTCGGCCGAGCATGGCGGCCACCCGCACATGATCCGCCAGCACCTGAACCGCCACCTGACGCAGGACAAGCGCCGCCGCTGGGTCGAGCTGCTGCTGGACACCGCCGACGAACTCGCGATGCCCGACGACCCGGAATTCCGCTCCGCGCTGGTGGGCTACCTCGAGTGGGGCACGCGCCTGGCAGTCATCAACTCGCAGCCCGGCGCGACGGTCGACGAGCACGCGGCCATGCCCAGGTGGGGCTGGGGCGAGGTCAAGGGGCCGTACACCGGTGGCTGACCTGGCGGTCGGCGCGCGCGTGCGCCGATGATCCGCGCGCTACGGCCGCCCGATGAACAACGCCACCCCCAGCTCGCCCCGCGGCGCATACGTCACGCCCAGGTACATCGGCCCGAGCCCCGTGTCCGCGCCGAGGTAGACGCTGCCGCCGCCGCGCAGGTGCGCCAGGCTCATCTCGGAGCGGTCGGCCCAGGCGTTGCCGGCCTCCACCGACGCGCCGACGTAGAAGCCGCGCGCGAACACCGGCGAGTTGGCGAGGCGCATGTACCAGTTCAGGCGGCCGAACAGCACGGCGTTGCCGGAGAGCTGGTCGGGGCGGTAGCCCGAGAGCTGCTGGAAGCCGCCGAGGGTGTACTGGTCCACGACCAGCAGCGAGTGCTGGTCGGACATCTTCAGTGCGCCGTGCAGCTCGAAGGTGCTGCGGCCGAAGGTGTCGACCGCGGTGCCCTCCACCGAGCCTCGCGCCATGTGCTCGCTGTGCTCGCGCTGCAGCCGCCGCGTGCCCACCACGCCCTCGCCGACGAGGCGGTAGCCGCTGGTGGGGAAGTTGACGTAGTCCAGCTGGTCGACCACGCCGCGCAGGCGCAGGCCGTCCTCCTGCCAGATCTGCGCCTGCGTCGGGCCCGTCCACTGGGCCGACAGCAGCGTCGGCGTCGTCGACGTCGTCAGGTGCAGGAAGCCGGCGCGCGCCTCGCCCAGGCGGCCGAAGGGCAGGCCCAGGTCCAGGCCGATCTGGCCCGTGGAGCGCAGGAACTGCGCGAGCTCCGCGCCGTCCTCGCCCTGGTAGACGGTGCGGTGCTGGCGGTCGCCCGAGATGTAGGCCGCGGCGAACCAGTCGGAGCCGTCGTCGATGTTGCGGAACAGCGGGTGGTAGATCTCCGAGAAGATCGCCGGCCGCTCGCCCACCTGGATGAAGTTGCGCCACTCGGTGCCGTTCTCGGTGAGCCAGTGGTGGTTGTGGCTCAGCTTGACGTCGAAGCCGCTGTGGCCGCTGAAGTCGGCGTGCAGGTCCAGGCCCGCGCGCAGGTAGTTCGGGCCCCAGGGCTTGTCCTGCAGGTCGAACAGCAGCGTCTCGCCGGCGGGACCCTGCAC
>DATCRO010000557.1:0-15266 GCA_036569025.1 Burkholderiaceae bacterium | reverse complement strand
CGCGGCGAGACGGCCGCCGACTTCCTCGCTCGCGCGGACGAGCGTCACATTGCAGAGGTGATCCGTGACTACGGCGAAGAACGGTTTGCTGTGTCGATTGCAAAGGCGATTGTGGCTCTGCGCGATGGAGGAACGCCCGTGCGAACCACTCGCGAGCTGTCCGCCGTCGTGGCTCGTTCGGTCAAGACCCGTGAAGCGGGCCAGGATCCCGCCACGCGCACGTTTCAGGCTCTTCGGATTTTCGTCAATGCCGAGCTTGAGGAGCTCGAACAGGTCCTGAACGCGTCGCTGGACCTGCTCGAAGAAGGCGGCCGCCTTGCCGTCATCAGCTTCCATTCGCTGGAAGACCGCATCGTCAAGACCTTCATCGCACGCGAGAGCAAGGCCGAGATCGACCGCCGCGCGCCGTTCGCGCCGCCGGCCAAGGCGCTGCGCCTGAACGCGCTGGGCCGCATCAAGCCGGGGCCGACCGAGGTGCTGAACAACGGCCGCGCGCGCTCGGCGATCCTGCGCGTGGCGGAGAGGCTCGCATGAGCGGCCAATCCTTCATGGTGCGGCTGAACGTGCTGCTGGCGATCGCGCTGATCGTCAGCGGGCTGTACCTCGTCAAGATCAGCTACGAGTCGCGCCGCCTGTTCGCCGAGATCGAGAACGCGCACGGCACCGAGCGCCAGCTCGAGTCCGACCGCCGCCGCCTCGAGGCCGAGCGCCAGGCGCAGGCCACGCACCTGCGCGTGGAGGCGACCGCGCGCACCAAGCTCAACATGCGCGCCGCCACGCCGGCCAACACGCAGTACGTGGTCGACGCCGGGCTTGCGGCCGCACCGCAGTCGGCGCCGCTCGCGCGCACGGCGGCGCCGGCCAGCGTGCCCGATTCGGGGGCCGCGCAATGAGCAAGGCCAACAAGCGCGTCCAGACGCCGCGCGGCCGCGCGGTCAGCAACGTCACGTACGCCAACAGCCCGCTGCTGGCGTCCAAGACGCCGCTGTGGCGCAGCCGCTTCCTGGTGGTGCTGGTAGGCATCGGCTCGCTGATCCTGGTGGGCCGCGCCGCCTACATCCAGATCATCGCCACCAACTTCTACCTGAAGCAAGGCGAGGCGCGCTACGCGCACACGCTCGAGATGCCGGCCAGCCGCGGCCGCATCGTCGACCGCAACGGCCTGCTGCTGGCCACGAGCGTGCCCACGCCATCGATCTGGGCGATTCCCAAGGACGTCGACGCCGACGCGGGCGAGAAGAAGCAGCTCGCCAAGGCGCTGGGCATGACGGTGGCCGAGCTCGACGACCGCCTCGACGGCAACCCGAACTTCGTGTGGCTCAAGCGCCAGGTCGACGACAGCGTCGGCGCGGCCGTCAAGGCGCTCGACCTGAAGGGCATCCACCAGGTCAGCGAGTTCCGCCGCCGTTATCCGGAGGGCGAGGCCGCCGCGCACGTGGTGGGCTTCACCGGCGACCAGGACAAGGGCCAGGAAGGCATCGAGCTCGCCTACCAGCAGCAGCTGCAGGGCCGCGACGGCCAGCGCGAAGTGGTCAAGGATCGCCTGGGCCGCATCGTCGAGGACATCGGCGATCCCCAGCGCCCGATCAACGGCGAGGACATCGAGCTGTCGATCGACTCCAAGGTGCAGTTCTTCGCGTACCAGCGCATCCGCGACCAGGTCATCGCGCAGAAGGCCAAGGGCGGCAGCGTGGTCGTGATAGACACGCTCACCGGCGAGGTGCTCGCGCTGGCCAACTACCCGAGCTACAACCCGGGCGACCGCCACCACCTGTCGGGCGCGCAGCTGCGCAACCGCGCGCTGACCGACGTGTTCGAGCCCGGCTCGACGATGAAGCCGTTCATCGTCGGCACCGCGCTCGAGAAGGGCCTGGTCACGCCGACGTCGATGGTCGACGCGACGCCCGGCTCGCTGGTCATCAACGGCTTCGCGCCCAAGGATGCCGAGCCCAACGGCTGGCTGACGGTGCAGCAGGTGATCCAGAAGTCCAGCAACATCGGCGCCGCGCGGCTGGCGATGAAGCTCACGCCCAAGGAAGAGTGGGAGAAGTTCTCGTCCATCGGCCTGGGCCAGAAGCCGCAGATCAACTTCCCCGGCGTCGTCACCGGCCGGCTGCGTCCGTACAAGACCTGGCGCCCGATCGAGCAGGCGACGATGGCCTACGGCTACGGCCTGTCGGCCTCGCTGTTCCAGCTGGCGCGCGCCTACACGGTGTTCGCCAACGACGGCGTGCTCGAGAACGTGTCGATGCTGCGCCAGAGCGCGCCCGGCCCGGGCCCGCGCGTGTTCAAGCCCGAGACGGTCAAGGAGCTGAACACGATGCTGCAGATGGTCGCGTCGCCGGGCGGCACGGCGCCGAAGGCGCGCACGCTCGGCTACAGCGTCGGCGGCAAGTCCGGCACCGCGTACAAGGCCGAGGGCCGCGGCTACGCGCAGAACAAGTACCGCCCGTGGTTCGTCGGCCTGGCGCCGATCTCGCACCCGCGCATCGTGGTTGCCGTGATGGTGGACGAACCCACGGCCGGACTGCACTACGGCGGCGACGTCGCCGCGCCGGTGTTCAGCCAGGTGGTGTCGCAGACGCTGCCGCTGCTCGGCGTCGCGCCCGACCTCGACGTGCGCACGCAGATCACGCAGGCCAACGTCGTCCAGATTCCCGAGAACTAGAGAAATGAAGCCCCCACGCTCATTCCATTCGCTGCCCCCCGAGGGGGCGCATCAGCGCCTTCGGGCGGCCGGGCGTCGCTGATGGCTCTGACCCGCCTCAAGTCCCCCGCCGCCGCTGCCCGCTGGCTCAAGTCCTGGGTCACCGGCACGCTGCGCACGGACAGCCGCGCCGTCCAGCCGGGCGATGCCTTCATCGCCTGGCCCGGCTACGCCAACGACGGCCGCCGCTTCGTCGCCAGCGCACTCGCCGCGGGCGCGTCGACGTGCCTCGTCGAGCAGGACCAGGTCGACGCGTTCGGCTTCGAGGACGCGCGCATCGCCGCGCTCACGTCGATGAAGGCCGCCACCGGACACATCGCCGCCGCGTTCTTCGACGAGCCGAGCGAGCGCCTGAAGGTGGTGGCCACCACCGGCACCAACGGCAAGACGTCGACCGCGTGGTGGACGTCGCAGGCGCTGAACCTGCTCGGCCGGCGCACGGGTGTCGTGGGGACGCTGGGCATCGGCGTGCCGCCGCTGCCGATGGGCGTCGCCGCGGCCGATTCCAGGCAGGACTGGACGATCCGGGCCACGGGCCTGACCACGCCGGACCCGGTGGCGCTGCAGGCCGCGTTCCGCCGCATGGTCGACGACGGCTTTGCCGCATGCGCGATTGAGGCCAGCTCCATCGGCATCGTCGAGCAGCGCCTGGCCGGCACGCGCATCGAGGTCGCGCTGTTCACCAACTTCACGCGCGACCACCTCGACTACCACGGCAGCATGGACAGCTACTGGGCCGCCAAGCGCCTGCTGTTCGGCTGGCCGGGCCTGAAGGCGGCCGTCGTCAACATCGACGACGACGCCGGCGACCTGCTGGCGGGCGAGCTCACCAAGGGCCCGCTCGACTTGTGGACGTATTCCACGCGCGGCGATTCGCCGGCGCGCCTGGTCGCCGAGGACATCGGCTACCGCGACGGCGGCCTCGCGTTCACGCTGGTCGAGTCCGGCACGGAGCGCGCCGCCGTCGCCACGACGCTGATCGGCGACTACAACGTGCACAACCTGCTGGCCGTGATCGGCGGACTGCGCGCGCTGGGCGTGACGCTGGCGGACGCCGCGCGCGTCGCGGGCCTCGTCACGCCGGTGCCGGGCCGCATGCAGCGCGTCGCCGCGAACGCCGCGGGCCAGCCCGAGGTGGTGGTCGACTACGCCCACACGCCCGACGCGCTGGAGAAGGTCATCGCCGCGCTGCGTCCGCTCGCGGCCGACCGCGGCGGCCGACTGCATTGCGTGTTCGGCTGCGGCGGCGATCGCGACGCGACCAAGCGCCCGCTGATGGGCGGCATCGCCGCGCGCCTGGCCGACGCCGTCGTCGTCACCAGCGACAACCCGCGCACCGAGGATCCGCGCAAGATCGTCGACCAGGTCGCTGCGGGCGCGACGGGCGGCGCGCCGGTGCAGGTGATCGTCGACCGCCGCGCGGCCATCGCGCAGGTGCTCGCGGGCGCGGACGCGCGCGACGTGGTGCTCGTGGCCGGCAAGGGCCACGAGGACTACCAGGAGATCAACGGCGTGCGGCAGCACTTCTCGGATGTCGAGGAAGCGCTGGCCGGACTCAGGAAGCGGGGACTGGCCGCATGACACGGATGATGACGCTCGCCGAAGCCGTCGCGATGGTGCCGGGTGCGGTGCTCGTCGGCGACGGCGCGCGCGCGTTCGAGCGTGTGCACACGGACACCCGCACGCTGCGCGCGGGCGACCTGTTCGTCGCGCTCCAGGGCGAGCGCTTCGATGCGCACGACTTCCTGCCGCAGGCGCGCGCCGCCGGCGCGGTGGCGGCGATCGGCACGCACGGCGTGGCCGAGGCCGGGCTCGACGGGCTCGTCGTCACCGACTCGCTGCAGGCGCTGCAGGCCCTGGCCACCGGATGGCGCCGGCGCTTCGCGGGCCCGGTGGTCGCCGTCACCGGCAGCAACGGCAAGACCACCGTCACGCAGATGATCGCGTCCATCCTGCGCGCCGCCCATGCCGACGCGGCGCACGCGACGGCGGGCAACCTCAACAACCACATCGGCGTGCCGCTGACGGTGCTGCGCATGGACGCCTCGCACAAGTCGGCGGTCATCGAGCTGGGCATGAACCATCCGGGCGAGATCGCCGTGCTCGCGCGCATCGCGCAGCCGACCGTCGCGCTCGTCAACAACGCGCAGCGCGAGCACCAGGAATTCATGGGCACCGTCGAGGCGGTGGCGCGCGAGAACGGCGCCGCGCTCGAGGCCCTGCCGGCGGACGGCGTCGCCGTCTTCCCATGCGACGACGAGTACGCCGACATCTGGCAGGCGCAGGCCGCCGGGCGCCGCTGCCTGCGCTTCGCGCTGGCCGGCGAGGCCGAGGGCCCGTGGCCGCGCGCCGAGATCTCGGCCCGCGCGCGCTGGGTCGGCGATGCCTGGGAAGTCGAGATGACCACGCCCGAGGGACAGGCGCGCCTGGCGCTGCGCGTGGCCGGGCGCCACAACGTGCGCAATGCGCTCGCGTCGACCGCGGCGGCGCTCGGCGCGGGCATCGCGCTGGCCGACGTCGTGCGCGGCCTGGAGTCGTTCGCGCCGGTCAAGGGCCGCTCGCAGCTGAAGTCGCTCCAGCGCGGCGGCAGGACGATCCCGCTGGTCGACGACACCTACAACGCCAACCCCGACTCCGTGCGCGCCGCCATCGACGTGCTGGCCGGGCTGCCCGCGCCGCGCTGGCTGCTGCTGGGCGACATGGGCGAGGTCGGCGACCAGGGGCCGGCCTTCCACCAGGAGATCGGCGCCTACGCGAAGGCGCGCGGCATCGACGAGTTCTGGTGCGCCGGCGGGCTGTGCGCCCACGCCGCGCGCGCCTACGGGCCCGATGCGCGCCACTTCGACGACACGCCCGCGCTGCTGGCCGCGCTCGGCGACGCACGGGACAGCGAGCCGGCGTTCGCGTCGGTGCTGGCCAAGGGCTCGCGCTTCATGGGCATGGAACGCGTGGTGGCGCTGCTGCAATCGCACGACGACGGAGGCGCCCATGCTGCTTAGCCTCACGTCCTGGCTGCAGGAGCACTACCCGCAGAGCTTCGGCTTCCTGCGCGTGTTCCAGTACCACACCTTCCGCGCGGTGATGGCCGCGATGACGGCGCTGCTGATCGGCCTGTTCTTCGGGCCGTGGGTCATCCGGCGCCTGACCGAGCTGAAGATCGGCCAGCCGATCCGCGAATACGGCGTGCAGTCGCACATGGTCAAGCGCGGCACGCCCACGATGGGCGGCGTGCTGGTCCTGATCGCGATCGCCATCGCCACGCTGCTGTGGAGCGACTGGAGCAACCGCTTCGTCTGGATCGTGATGCTGGTGACCTTCGGCTTCGGCGCGATCGGCTGGTCGGACGACTGGCGCAAGGTCGTGCAGAAGAATCCGGAGGGCATGCCCTCGCGCGAGAAGTACATGTGGCAGTCGCTGATCGGCCTGGTCGCGGCGCTGTACCTCGCGTTCAGCGTGTCCGAGACGTCCAACCTGCGCGTGCTGGAGCTGTTCCTGCGCTGGGTCACGAGCGGCTTCGCCAACGACCTGCCGCCCAAGGCCGACCTGATGCTGCCCTTCTTCAAGACGGTGAGCTACCCGCTGGGCGTGTTCGGCTTCATCGCGATGACGTACTTCGTGATCGTGGGCGCGAGCAACGCGGTCAACCTCACCGACGGCCTCGACGGCCTGGCCATCATGCCGGTCGTCCTGGTGGCCGGCGCGCTGGGGCTGTTCGCGTACGTGGTCGGCAACGCCGTCTACTCCAGGTACCTGCTGTTCCCGTACATCCCGGGCGCCGGCGAGCTGCTGATCTTCTGCGCGGCCATCGCCGGCGCGGGGCTCGCGTTCCTGTGGTTCAACGCGCATCCGGCGCAGGTGTTCATGGGCGACGTCGGCGCGCTGGCGCTCGGCGGCGCGCTCGGCACGATCGCCGTGATCACGCGCCAGGAGATCGTGCTGGGGATCATGGGCGGCGTGTTCGTCGCCGAGGCGCTGTCGGTGATGGCGCAGGTCAGCTACTTCAAGTACACGAAGAAGAAGTACGGCGAAGGGCGGCGCATCCTGAAGATGGCGCCGCTGCACCACCATTTCGAGAAGTCCGGCTGGACCGAGACGCAGGTCGTGATCCGCTTCTGGATCGTCACGATGCTGTTGTGCCTGGTCGGGCTGGCGAGCCTGAAGCTGCGTTGAGATCATGAGCGAGCAGTCTCCCAACACCGTGCTGATCCTGGGCCTCGGCGCCTCGGGTCTGGCCATGGCGCGCTGGTGCGCAGGCCAGGGTGCGCGCGTCCGCGTGTGGGATTCGCGTCCGAACCCGCCGCAGGCCGCGGCGCTGGCTGCCGAGGTCGAAGGCAGCACGTTCTTCTCGGGCGAGCTCACCGCCGCGGCGCTGGACGGCGTCGCCCGCGTCTACAAGAGCCCGGGCCTGAGCCCCGCCGACCCGCGGCTGCTGACGCTGCTGCAGGCCGCCAGGGATGAAGGCGTGCCCGTGCGTGGCGAGCTCGACCTGTTCTCGGTCGCGCTGGGGCAGCTGAAGGCCGAGCGCGGCTACGCGCCGAAGATCCTGGCCATCACCGGCACCAACGGCAAGACGACGACCACCTCGCTGACGGGCCAACTCGTCGAGCGCGCGGGACGCAGCGTGGCCGTTGCCGGCAACATCGGCCCGACGATGCTCGACACCCTGGCCGCCGCGATCGCGGCGCAGGCCGTCGCCGACGTCGAGGCCGCGGAGGCCGCCGCCGCGCAGGCGCTGCTCGACGCCGAGGAAGCCGCCGCCAGGGCCGCGCAGGATGCCATCGACGCGGAGGCCGCGCGCGTGGCCGCGGAGAAGCAGGCGCGACTCGACGCCGAGCTCGCCGCCGCGGCTGCCGCCAGGCAGGCCGAGGAGGACGCGAAGGCGCAGGCCAGGGCCGAGGCCGCCGCGGCGAAGGCGGCGCGTGCGCAGGCGCGCGCCGCGAAGGCCGCGGCCAAGGCGAATCCGGACGCCGAACTCGAGATGCCGGTCGAGGCCGAGGTGCCCACTGACGTCGCGGCGGCCGAGGCCGTGCCCGTCGATGCCGACACGCCCCTGGCCGACGCCCAGTCGCGCGAGCTCGTCGAGACCGAGGATGCCGACGAGCTGCGCGAGCTCGCCGCGCTCGACGGCAGCGACGTGCCGGCGCAACTGGCCGAGGACGTCGACGAGGCGCATGCCGACGAGCAACTGGCCGAGGACAGCGCGGAGCTGGCGGAAGCGGCGGCCACGCTGCCCGACGACGACGCCCCGGCGATCACGCTGATCCCGCCGCCGCCCGCCGACCCGGTGTTCAGCCACCTGCCGCAGGTGTGGGTGCTGGAGCTTTCGAGCTTCCAGCTGGACGAGGTGCACGACTTCAACCCGAGCGCCGCCACCGTCCTGAACATCACGCAGGACCATCTGGACTGGCACGGCTCGATGAAGGCGTACGCCGCTGCGAAGGCGCGCATCTTCGGCACCGACGCGATGCCCGCCACGGTCATGGTCATCAACCGCGACGACCCTGCAGTCGAGGCGATGGTCCCGCCGCCGGTCATCGTCAAGCCGACCCGCCGCGGCGAGCGTGCGAAGCAGGTCCATCGGCGCGTCGTGCGCTTCGGCCTGGACGCGCCGCGCGAGCCCGGCGACTTCGGCCTCGTGGAGGAGGCCGGCATGGCCTGGCTCGTCCGCGCGATGGAGCTCGACCCGACGATCAAGCGCAAGCCCGGCGACGAGATCGACCTCGTGATCCAGCGCCTCATGCCCGCCGACGCGCTGCGCATCCGCGGCCGCCACAACGCATCCAACGCGCTGGCGGCGCTGGCGCTCGCGAGCTCGGTCGGCATCCCGCTCGCGCCGATGCTGCACGGCCTGCGCGAATACCGCGGCGAGCCGCATCGCGTCGAGCCGGTGGGCATCATCGGGCAGGTCGAGTTCTTCGACGATTCCAAGGGCACCAACGTCGGCGCCACCGTCGCCGCGCTGAACGGCCTGGGCCAGGATCGCGCGCCTTCGAAGCTGGTCGTGATCCTCGGCGGCGACGGCAAGGGCCAGGACTTCGTGCCGCTGACCGAGCCGCTGCGCCGCCATGCCCGCGCCGCGGCGACCATCGGCAGGGACGCCGAGGCCCTCGAGGCGGTGCTGCGCACGGCCAGCGTGCCGTTCGAGCGCTTCGCGACGCTGGAAGAGGCCACGCGCTGGGCGCACCAGCAGGCCCACGGCTCCGATGCCGTGCTGCTGAGCCCGGCCTGCGCGAGCCTGGACATGTTCCGGGACTACAAGCACCGCGCCGACGTGTTCGTCGCCACGGTGCATGACATTGCCGACGATGCCGGGGAGGTCCTGGCATGAGCGTGATGGCCCTGCTCAAGCAGCACCTGCCCGAGTGGCCGGGCTTCCGGCCCGCCGAGTGGTTCCGCAAGCGCCGCGCGGCCGCCGCCGGCGACGAGCGCGTGCCGATCCGCGACTGGGTCGACGCGGGCCGGCCCACGCGCGTCATGGGCGTGGACTCCGCGCTGATCTGGATGACGGCCGCGCTGCTGGCGTTCGGCCTGGTGATGGTCTATTCGGCGTCGGTGGCCCTGCCCGACAGCCCGCGCTTCGCGCTGTATTCGTCCACGCACTTCCTGGGCCGCCAGGCGATGTTCATCGCCATCGGCTCCGTGTGCGCCTTCGCCACCGCGCAGGTGCCGATCGCGATCTGGGAGAAGTGGGCGCCGTGGATCTTCGCGCTGGCGATGGTGCTGCTGGCGCTGGTGCTGATCCCGCACGTGGGCAAGGGCGTCAACGGCGCTCGCCGCTGGATCCCGCTGGGCGTTCTGAACTTCCAGCCCAGCGAGCTCGCCAAGCTGGGCATGTGCATGTACGCGGCCAGCTACATGGTGCGCAAGATGGACGTGAAGGAGAACTTCATCAAGGCCGTGTGGCCGATGGCGGTCGCGCTCGGCGTGATCGGCGTCCTGCTGCTGGCCGAGCCCGACATGGGCGCGTTCATGGTGATCGCCGCCATCGCGCTGGGGGTGCTGTTCCTGGGCGGCGTCAACGGCCGCATGTTCCTGCTCAGCGTCGCCGTGCTGCTGGGCGCGTTCGTGCTGATGATCGTGTTCAGCGAGTTCCGCCGCCAGCGCATCTTCGCGTACCTCGACCCGTGGAACCCGACCTACGCGCAGGGCAAGGCCTACCAGCTGACCCACTCGCTGATCGCGTTCGGCCGGGGCGAGATCTTCGGCCAGGGCCTGGGCAACTCCATCGAGAAGCTGCACTACCTGCCCGAGGCGCACACCGACTTCCTGCTGGCCGTGGTCGGCGAGGAGCTGGGCTTCGTCGGCGTGTTCATCATCGTGGCCGCGTTCTTCTGGCTCACGCGCCGGCTGTTCATCATCGGCCGCCAGGCGATCGCGCTGGACCGCGTGTTCGCGGGCCTGATGTGCCAGGGCGTGGGCCTGTGGATGGGCGCGCAGTCGTTCATCAACTTCGGCGTGAACCTCGGCGTGCTGCCCACCAAGGGCCTGACGCTGCCGCTGCTGAGCTACGGCGGCTCGGGGGTGGTGCTCAACCTCGTCGCGCTCGCGCTGGTGCTGCGCGTCGACATGGAAAGCCGTGCGCTGATGCGGGGAGGGCGGGCATGAGTTCCGACCTGGCCACGCGCGCGCCGCGCCACCTCGTCGTGATGGCCGCGGGCACCGGCGGCCACGTGATGCCGGGCCTCGCCGTCGCCCGCGAGGTGCTCGCGCGCGGCTGGACCGTCAGCTGGCTGGGCACGCGCACCGGCATGGAGAACCGCCTCGTGCCGCCGTCGGGCATCCCGATGGACACCATCGATTTCGCCGGCGTGCGCGGCAAGGGCCTGCTGGGCACGTTCAAGGGCCTGATGCAGCTCGCGGCGGCCTTCGGCGCGTGCAGGCACATCCTGCGCACCCGCAACGCGTCGGCGGTGCTGGGCATGGGCGGCTACGTCTGCGTGCCGGGCGGCAAGGTCGCGCGGCGCCTGCGCAAGCCGCTGGTGCTGGTCAACGCCGACGCGGCGCTGCTGCTGTCCAACAAGTCGCTGCTGTCGTCGTGCGACCGCATCGCCTTCGGCTTCGACGGCGACGATGCGCGCGCCACGCCCAAGGCGCTGGTCACCGGCAACCCGGTGCGCGCGGAGATCGAGGCCCTGTCGCCGCCGGCCGAACGCCTGGCGCAGCGCGCCGGCCCGCTGCGCGTGCTGGTGGTCGGCGGCAGCCTGGGCGCCAAGGTGCTCAACGAGACGCTGCCGCAGGCCCTCAAGCTGATCCCCGCGGGCGAGCGTCCGCGCGTCACGCACCAGACGGGCGAGAAGAACTGGGAACTGGTGCAGGCCGAATACCTGGCGCGCGGCGTCGAGGCCGAGGTCGTGCCGTTCATCGACGACATGCCGCGGCGCCTGGCCGAGTGCGACCTGATCGTCTGCCGCGCCGGCGCGATCACGGTCAGCGAGCTGTGCGCCGCGGGCGTCGCCAGCATCCTCGTGCCGCTCGTGATCAGCACCACCTCGCACCAGCGCGACAACGCGCAATACATGGCCAGCCGCGGCGCCGCGCGCCACCTGCCGCAGGCCGAGCTGACGCCCGAGAGGCTGGCCGCCGAACTGCGCGGGGCGACCCGCGCCAACCTGCTCGCCATGGCCGAACGCGCGCGTTCGCTCGCGCGTCCCCAGGCCGCCGCGCGCGTCGCGGATGAACTCGAAAGGCTCGTGGCATGAACCCGAGTCCGCTGTTGAACATGAAGCGGAGGTGCGCATGAAGCACGCCGTCAAGAAGATCCATTTCGTTGGCGTCGGCGGCGCCGGCATGTCCGGCATCGCCGAGATCCTGCACAACCTCGGCTACGCCGTCTCCGGCTCCGACCAGGCCGACAGCGCGACCTCGCGCCGCCTTGCGACGCTGGGCATCCGCGTCTTCACGGGCCATGACGCGGCCAACGTGGCCGACGCGCAGGCCGTGGTCACGTCGACGGCGGTCAAGGGCGACAACCCCGAGGTGATCGCGGCGCGCGCCAGGCGCATCCCGGTGGTGCCGCGGGCGGTGATGCTGGCCGAGCTGATGCGCCTGAAGAAGGGCATCGCGATCGCCGGCACGCACGGCAAGACGACGACCACGTCGCTGGTCACCAGCGTGCTGGCCGAGGCGGGCGTCGACCCGACCTTCGTGATCGGCGGCAAGCTCAACTCCGCCGGCGCGAACTCGCGCCTGGGCTCGGGCGAGTACATCGTGGTCGAGGCCGACGAGTCGGACGCTTCGTTCCTGAACCTGATGCCGATCCTGTCGGTGGTCACGAACATCGACGCCGACCACATGGACACCTACGGCCACGACTTCGCGCGCCTGAAGGCCGCGTTCGTGGAGTTCCTGCACCGCATGCCGTTCTACGGCTCGGCCATCGTGTGCGGCGACGATCCCGGCGTGCGCTCGATCGTGCCGATGATCTCGCGCCCCGTCATCACCTACGGCATGAACGAGGACGTGCAGGTGCGCGCGGTGGACGTGCGGGCGCTCGAGGGCGGCCAGATGCAGTTCACCTGCCGGCGCCGCAACGGCGTGCAGATGGCCGACCTCGCGGTGACGCTGAACCTGCCCGGCGAGCACAACGTGCGCAACGCGCTGGCCGCGATCGCGGTGGCCACCGAGCTGGAGCTGCCCGACGACGCGATCGTCCGCGCGCTGGCCGGCTTCACCGGCGTGGGCCGCCGCTTCCAGAGCTACGGCCAGCAGGCCGTCGACGCCGACAAGGGCGGCGGCAGCTTCACGCTGATCGACGACTACGGCCACCACCCGGTGGAGATGGCCGCCGTCATCGCCGCCGCGCGCGGCGCGTTCCCGCGCCACCGGCTGGTGCTCGCCTTCCAGCCGCACCGCTTCACGCGCACCCGCGACTGCTTCGAGGACTTCGTCAAGGTGATGGGCCAGGCCGACCAGGTGCTGCTGACCGAGGTGTACTCGGCCGGCGAGGCGCCCATCGTGGCCGCCGACGGCCGCTCGCTGGCGCGCGCGCTGCGCGTGGCGGGCAAGGTGGATCCGGTGTTCGTCGACGACGTCGGCGAGCTCGCCGCGGCCATCATCGATCACGCGCGCGACGGGGACGTCGTCATCTCGATGGGCGCCGGCTCGATCGCCGCGGTGCCGCAGAAGGTGGCGGACCTCCGGGCGCAGGCACGCAACGGAGGCACGCAATGAACTTCATTTCATTGAGCCGCGACCAGGCCGCCAGGCTCGGCAAGATCGCCGTGCTGATGGGCGGCACGTCCGCCGAACGCGAGATCTCGCTGCTCTCGGGCAACGGCGTGCTGGCGGCGCTGAAGTCGGGCGGCTTCGACGCGCATGCGTTCGATCCCGCCCAGCGTCCGATGGACGACCTGAAGCGCGAAGGCTTCCAGCGCTGCTTCATCGCGCTGCACGGCCGCCATGGCGAGGACGGCGCGATCCAGGGCGCGCTCGAGCTGATGGGCATCCCGTACACGGGCCCGGGCATGATGGCCTCGGCCATCGCGATGGACAAGGTGATGACCAAGCGCGTGTGGCGCGCCGAGGTGCTGTCCACGCCGCGCGGGCGCGTGCTGAGCCCCGAGGAGCAGGTCGACAGGTTCATCTCCAAGGTGCCCGACGAACTGGGCCTGCCGCTGATCGTCAAGCCGCCGCACGAGGGGTCGTCGGTGGGCGTGACCAAGGTCAGGAGCTGGGCGCAGATGAAGGAGGCGGTCGAACTGGCCGCCGGCTATGACGCCGACGTGCTGTGCGAGGAGTTCATCGACGGCGACGAGGTCACCGTGGCGGTGCTGGGCTCGGGCATGGACACGATGGCGCTGCCCGTGGTGCGCATCGTCGCGCCCGAAGGCAAGTACGACCTGCAGAACAAGTACTTCACCGACGTCGTGAAGTACCACTGCCCGAGCGGCCTGCCCGACGCCGAGGAGAAGGCCGTGCAGCGCCTGGCCGTCGCGGCCTACCGCGCGCTCGACTGCCGCGGCTGGAGCCGCGCCGACCTGATCATCCGCGCGTCCGACCGCAAGCCGTTCCTGATCGAGATGAACACCTCGCCGGGCATGACCTCGCACTCGCTGGTGCCGATGGCCGCGCGCGCGGTGGGCGTGTCCTACGAGGCGCTGTGCGCGCATCTGATCGCCTCGGCCGCGCTCGACCCCAAGGGCAAGGGCGGCAAGCCCGCAAAGAACGAACAACCCGGAACCTGAGCCGCAAATGCTCCTGCGCCAACCCGCCACCCCCGATGCCGCGCCCGCCCAGGCGCTGCCGGTGGACGTGCGCCTCATGAATGCGATCGCCGCGATCGTGTTCGTGCTGGCGCTGGTGGCGCTGGCGGCCGCGGCCATCGCCTGGGCGGCCCGGCGTCCGCAGTTCCAGTTCGCCGACGTGCGGCTGGAGGGCGACCTGCAGCGCAACAGCGTGACCACCGTGCGCGCGAATGCCTTGCCGCACCTGGCCGGCAATTTCTTCACGATGGACCTCGCCCGCACGCGCGCCGCGTTCGAGCAGGTGCCCTGGGTGCGCCATGCCGTCGTGCGCCGCGTGTGGCCCGACAGGCTGGTCGTCGCGCTCGAGGAGCACCAGCCCGTCGCGCTGTGGGAAGGCGACGAGAACTCCGACAAGATGGTCAACAGCCACGGCGAGGTCTTCGAGGCCAACGTCGGCGACGTCGAGGACGACAGCCTGCCGCAGTTCGCGGGCCCCGAGGGCACTTCGGCGCAGGTGCTGGACATGTACCGCCGCCTGCAGCCCGTGTTCTCGAAGATGGACGCCGAGATGAACGCGCTGCGGCTGTCGGGCCGCGGCAGCTGGAAGGTCGACCTGGACGACGGCGCCACGATCGAACTGGGTCGCGGCACGCAGGACGAGGTGGTCGACCGCACGGCGCGCTTCGTGCGCACCGTGCCGCAGCTGCTCGACAAGTTCCACGCGCCGCTCGAGAGCGCGGATCTGCGGCATGCCGAAGGCTACGCCGTGAAGCTCAAGGGCCTCACGGTGAACGCCGACGCGAAGCAGCCGGCGGGCAAGTAGCAAGAGGGAAACGCACAGCAATGGCCAAGGAATACAAGGATCTCGTCGTCGGCCTGGACATCGGCACCGCCAAGGTGATGGCCGTCGTCGCCGAGATACTGCCGGGCGGCGAGCTGAGGCTCGCGGGCCTGGGCGTCGCGCCGACGCATGGCTTGAAGCGCGGGGTCGTCGTGAACATCGACGCCACGGTGCAGTCCATCCAGCAGGCCTTGAAGGAGGCCGAGATGATGGCCGACTGCAAGATCTCGCGCGTCTACACGGGCATCACCGGCAGCCACATCCGCGGCCAGAATTCGACGGGCATGGTGATCGTGCGCGACAACCGCGAGGTCACGCCCACCGACATGGCGCGCGTGGTGGAGACGGCCAAGGCGATCAACATCCCCAACGACCAGCGCGTGCTGCTGGTCGAGCCGCAGGAATTCGTGATCGACGGCCACGAGGTCAAGGAGCCGATCGGCATGAGCGGCAGCCGGCTCGAGGTGCGCGTGCACATCGTCACCGGCGCGCAGAGCGCGGCCGAGAACATCGTCAAGTGCGTGCGCCGCTGCGG